>NZ_JBQKEF010000005.1:0-135309 GCF_052121455.1 Collinsella sp. LCP19S3_D3
AGATAAGGATGCACGGGAGGAAGGGGTCCGAGCGGCTCCTGCGGCGGCGCGAGGAGATGCTCGCCCGCGGCATGCCCGCGGCGAAGGCCAACGCGGCCACCGCGGCCGAGCTCGTGAGGTGGCTCTGGGCCCTCGGCATGATGTGCCGGGAGGGCGCGGAATAGACATAGCCCCCGTCCCGGCGAGCCGGGCGGCCCTCGGGGATACCCCCTATTTCGCTGTGCGCGCGGAGCCCTCCGCATGCGCCTCGACAGACTTGGGGAACCCCGCCGAAGGAATGGAGTGCGGGCCGACAGAACGGTATCCGCGGATATGAGACTGAGCCGAAGGCGTCGATGACATGCCGGGGGCGGACCGGGACGGGTTCAACGGCAGGCCCCGCCGACCGATTGCAAGCGGTCGGCGGGGCCATTGTGGCTCTTGACAGCGGATTGGGTCATATGAGCGAAAGCCCGCCAGAGCGAGCAAGGTGCCTTGAAGCAAGGCGGCATAGACCTTCTGGTCATGCCGCCGAAGCTGAAAGGCAGATTGCCGCTCTGGCGGGTTTGCAGCGTCAACCTGTTACGCGGTTTGGTAAAACCGCGTAACTACAAGGCATTCGCGCAGCGCTCGCAGATATGCGCGTGACCGTTGTACTCGCCGACGGTGGTGCGATAGTTCCAGCAACGGTCGCAGCACTCGCCCTCGGCGGCCTCAATAGCAACGGAAAGCTCCTCGCCCTGGGTTAGCTCAACATCGGAGACGATGTAGAACTCGGCCAGATCGACGGCCTTGTCGCCGGTCAGCAGCGCATACATCTCGGCGGGAACGACCGCCTTGACGCGGACCTGCTGGCTCTTGGTGAAGGTGCCGGCGGAGCGGGCATCCTCAAGGGCCTTGGTCACAGCGCTACGGAGCTCGAGCGAGGCCTCGAGCACGCCCTCGAACTCATTGGCCTCGTCGACCGTGATGGGCGACTTGTACCAATCGAGCAGCGCGGCGTACTTCTGGTGATCGACGCAGCCGGCGGGCGCATAGGCCATGGCCTCGTCGACCGTGTAGGACAGGATCGGCTGCAGGTCGCGCATGAGCATCGAGAAGAGCTCGGCCAGCACGGTCTGGGCGCTGCGGCGCTCGAGCGAGCCGGGCTTGTCGCAGTACAGACGGTCCTTCAGGGCGTCGAGGTACACGTTGGAAAGCTCGGTAACCACAAAGTCGTAGAGCGCACGGTAGGCGCGCGGGAACTCGTAGCTGGCGTAGGCGTCGTCGACCTCGGCCTGGACCTGGGTCAGACGGGCAACCATGAGCTTGTCGAGCGGCAGCAGGTCGGCAAAGGCGACGCCGTCGGTCTCGGGCTCAAACTGACCCTCGAGCTCGGAGAGCAGGAAGCGCAGCGTGTTGCGGAAACGACGGTAGGCATCGGACGTACGAGCAAGGATCTCGTGGTCGATGGAGACGTCGGAGCTGGTATCGACCGAGGCGACCCACAGGCGGATGATATCGGCACCCATCTCGTCGCAGACCTTGTTGGGGTCGATGACGTTGCCGAGCGACTTGGACATCTTGCGGCCCTGACCATCGAGCGTGAAGCCCTGCGAGACGACCGCCTTGTACGGAGCGTGGCCGTTGGCACCCACCGAGGTGAGCAACGAGCTCTGGAACCAGCCGCGGTGCTGGTCGGAGCCCTCGAGGTACACATCCGCCGGGTACTCAAGCTCGGGGCGATACTCGCAGACGGCCTTCCAGGACACGCCGGAGTCCCACCACACGTCGAGGATGTCCTTATCGGCCTTGAGGTGATGGCCGCCGCACTTGGGGCAGACGCAGGCCTCGCCCAGGTAGCTCTCGGGAGCGTCGGTGAACCAGGCGTCGGAGCCCTTCTCGTGGAAGAGCTTGATGACGGCGTCGAGCGTGGCGTCGTTCATGACCTTCTCGCCGCAGTCGGCGCAGGTGTAGCTGGGGATAGGCACGCCCCAGTTGCGCTGACGGCTGATGCACCAGTCGGGACGCTGCTCGACCATGGCACCGATGCGGTTGGCCGCGTGAGCCGGATACCACTTGACGTTCTCGCGGATCTCTTTGCCAGCCTGCTCGCGCAAACCGGTCTTGTCCATCGAGACAAACCACTGGTCGGTAGCACGGAAGAGCACCGGGTGCTTGCAGCGCCAGCAGTGCGGATAGCTGTGCGTGATCTTCTTCTCGAGGACCAGGGTGCCGCGCTCGCGCAGGAACTCGATGATGTGCGGATTGGCCTCGTCGGTATCCATACCGCTGAAGGGGCCACCGGTACCAAACTCCTCGCCGGTGTAGAACTTACCGTCGTCATCGACCGGCATGCAGATATCGGTGATGCCCTCCTTGAGGCAGGCGAAGTAGTCGTCGACGCCGTGGCCGGGCGAGTTGTGGACGATACCGGTACCGTCATCGACGCCGACGTAATCGGCCAGCAGTGCCACGCCCTCGACACCGTCAAAGATCGGCTGCTTGTAGTGGATGTGGTGGAAGGTCTCAGCGGGAACCACATAGGGCTTACCGTCGACCATGACCGGGGTGTACTCCCAGCCAAACTCCTCACAGCACTTGGGAGCCAGGTCCTCGAGCATAACCTCGGCACGGCCATCGTGCTCAACGGCAACATAGGCGGCGCCGGGCTTAAGGGAAACGGCCTGGTCGGAGGGGATGGTCCACGGCGTGGTCGTCCAGATGATGAAGTCAACCGGGCCGTCGAAGTTCTCGAGACCGGCAGGCTTAGTGGTCATCTCAAAGCGCACGAAGATGGACGGGCTCGTCTCGTCGGAGTACTCGATCTCGGCCTCGGCCAGCGCGGTGTGGCAGTGCTTGCACCAGTGGACGGGCTTATGACCGCGATAGATCATGCCCTTGTCGAACATGGCCTTGAAGACCTCGATGTCGGCGGCGTCATGCTGGTGATAGAGCGTCAGATACGGGTTGTCCCAGTCGCCAAGCACGCCCAGGCGACGGAAGCCGGCCTTCTGCAGCTCGATGTTCTCGACAGCGAACTTATTGCAAAGCTCGCGGATCTTAGCCGTGGAGGTCTGGTTGAACTTCTCGGTGCCGAGCTTCTCCTCGACCTTGTGCTCAATCGGCTGACCGTGGCAGTCCCAACCGGGGACATAGGGAACCTCGTAGCCCTGCATCATCCAGTAACGGTTGATCATGTCCTTAGAGATCTTGTTCATGGCGTGGCCGATGTGGATCGGGCCGTTGGCATACGGAGGGCCGTCGTGCAGCACGAACTTCTTGTGACCCTTGTTCTTCTTTAGAACTTGCTCGTAGACCTTGTTGTCCTGCCAGTCCTTGAGTCGCTTGGGCTCGGACTTGGAAAGACCGGCACGCATGGGAAAACCGGTCTTGGGCAGATTCATCGTCTGCTTGTACTCGTTTGCCACGGTACCCCTTTCTTGTCATGGGCGCGCACGCCCTCTGGGCACCAAAAAAGCGCCCGTCCCTGCAAGCTGGGACGAAGCGCCACAAGACAGGCAGTCTGCCCGTAAAAGCTCTTCGCTTAACCACCCAGCTTAGATGCCCTCGCCCGCGTCGCCGCGCGCTCGCATCCGTTACTCGGCTGGCCTGTATCGACGACCATCTCGGCGATATCTACTAAGACGTGCCTGCGCGGCACGTCCGTTGGGACCGCAGCTCCGGGGTGATTTTCATCGGTCGCATGCACGGGTTCTCAGCGCTACCCGCTCTCTGTAGCATGCGGACGGCCGACTACTCGTCCCCATCAACGCTTATGCGGAGTATGCTAGCACGTTCCGCGCCGACGAAAAACCCTCAACACTGGTTTTATACGTTCGAAATTTCTCGCGGCTGTGGACCTTCTCTAGGAGCAAAATACCTGAAAGCACTTTATCGAACGAAAGAAGGTTGCTATGCGCACGATCGGAATGAGCGACTATACCGTCGGCGAGGACTGCTTCGACGAGCTGCCCAGCGCGCTGGCCGAATACGGTGCGACCAAGGTCGCAATCATCGGTGGCAAGCGAGCACTGGCTGCAGCACTTCCCGGTATCGAAGCCGCGCTGGCAGGCACCGGCGTCGAGGTTCTGGAGACGCGCGTCTACGGCACCAACAGCACACGCGCCAATATCGCCAAGGTCGTAAACTCCCCCGCCTGCCAGCAGGCAGACGTGCTCATAGCCTGTGGTGGCGGCAAGGCACTCGACACCGTCAAGACGGCGGCTATCGAGCTCAAGAAGATCGTCTTTACGGTGCCGACGATCTGCTCCAACTGCTCCGCCGCGACCGCCATTGCCGTTGTCTACAACGACGACGGCTCGCTCGAGGGCTATTCGTACCCCAACCGCCCCGCGCACATCTTCATCAACCCCAAGATCATCGCCGAGGCACCGGCAGAGTACTTCTGGGCCGGCGTAGGCGATGCCCTGTCCAAGCAGCCCGAGGTCGAGTACGCCACGAGCGCCGGAAATTTGGAGCACACCGCCGGTCTTGGCCTGGCACTCGCCCACACCTGCTCCGAGCCGCTGTTTACCTATGGCGTCCAGGGTCTTGAGGACGTGCGCCAGGACCTGTCGAGCGAGGCCGTCAAGCAGATCGCGCTCGACATCGTGGTCAACACGGGATATGTCTCGAACCTGACCAACCAGAACGATTACTACTACAACTCGAGCGTGGCACACGCGTTCTACAACGCCACTTGCAGCATTCCGCGTGAGGGCACCTACCTGCACGGCGAGGTCGTAAGCCTGGGCGTGCTCGTGCTGTTCGCCTACACGGGCGACACCGAGAACCTTGAGCGCTATGCCGCCTTTAACAAGCAGATGGGCCTGCCCGTGACGCTTGAGCAGGTCGGGCTTTCCGAGGCCGATATCCCTGCCCTGTGCGAGTACGCGCACGCCACCAACGAGTGGAAGCAGGGTAACCCCGAGCCCTTCACCGACGAGAAGTTCGCCGCCGCCATCAAGGCAGCCAACGCCTACGGCCACACGCTCCTCGCCTAACCTACCAAAAAGGGACAGGTTTATTTTGGCAGGTTTTATCTGGGCAAACGCCATTGAACATCTGTTGAAATTGTTTAGCTTGCCAGTAAAGGGGGCGACCATCTACTCGATGGCCGCCCCCATTCTTTTGCTATTCCAACATGCTCGGGTCAAATTCACTTGCGGGAATCACACGGTACCCGTGGCGCAGGAGCAGGTCGACGAAGACACCGTTGCCCGCGGTGAGCGTGCCGCTAAAGGTGCCATCGTAGACGCGACCTGCACCGCACGAGGGACTACGGTCCTGTAAGATGCACGCGGCGATCTCGGACGGCCCGCCCGCCTGCTCGCACATATCGAGTGCACGCTCAGCACCCAAGCGAAATTCCCTGTCAACGGACACGCCCTCGCAGGTACGGACTTCGCCGTTCACAATTTCGGACGGCTTGCGCGGTGTGGGCAGGCCGCCAAAAACCTCAGGGCACACGAGGAGCACCTCGGTTCCCGTGCGCTCGCAGGCCTCGACCAGCTCGCGATGGTAATTATCGAGCCCGTTATACTTGCAGCTCTCGCCCATCAAGCAGGCACTTACCACGATCTTCATATACAACTCTTCCCAAGCAAAACGCCCCATTTGAGGTGGACACTCAAATGGGGCGAAAGCACTGCGCAACTAGTATTACTGCTGCTTTGGCATCAGCGGATTCTCACGCGTGAGGAGATTCATAAACTCCTCGCCCGTGATCGTCTCCTTCTTGTACAGATAACGAGCCAGCTCGTGGAGCTTAAACTTGTTCTCCTTCAAGATCTGCAGGGCGCGGTCGTGCGCATCCTCGATCAGCTTGGCGACAATCGCGTCCACGCGCTCGGCCGTACCGGGGGCGCAGGTGAGCGACGTATCCTGGTTAAGGTACGCGTTCTGCACGGTACCGAGCGCCATCATGCCAAACTCATCGGACATACCAAAGCGCGTCACCATGTTACGGGCGAGCTTGGTGGCCTGCTCGATATCGTTGGCGGCGCCGGTCGTCATCTCGCCAAAGATGAGCTCCTCGGCAGCACGGCCACCGCAATAGACGGCGAGCTTGTCCAGGATCTCCTGGCGCGTGGTCAGGAAGCGCTCGTCCTCCTCGACCTGCATGGTGTAGCCCAGGGCACCGCTCGTGCGCGGCACGATGGTGATCTTCGTGACCGGCGCAGAGCCCTTCTGGCGAGCGGCAACGATGGCATGACCGATCTCGTGATAAGAAACGACCTGCTTCTCGTGGTCGGACAGCACCGTGGACTTGCGCTGCTGACCGGCGATGACGACCTCCACCGACTCCTCAAAGTCGTCCTGCGTGGCGCGCTTGCGACCCTCGCGGACGGCACGCAGGGCGCCCTCGTTGATGATGTTGGCCAGGTCGGCGCCCGAGGCACCGGGCGTGGCGCGGGCAATCGCGGTCAGGTCGATCGGTGGCTGCGTCTTCACGCTCTTGGCGTGCAGCTCAAGAATGTTCTTACGGCCGGTCAGGTCGGGCAGCTCAACGGGAATGCGGCGGTCAAAACGACCGGGGCGCAACAGGGCCGGGTCAAGGCTGTCGGGACGGTTGGTGGCAGCGAGGACGACGATACCCTTGTGGTTATCGAAGCCGTCCATCTCGGTCAGCAGCTGGTTGAGCGTCTGCTCGCGCTCGTCGTTGCCACTAAAGCCGCCGCCGTCGCGCTTCTTGCCGATGGTATCGATCTCATCGATAAAGACGATGCACGGGGCCTTTTCCTTGGCCTGCTTAAACAAATCGCGAACCTTGGCGGCGCCGCGGCCGACGAACATCTCAACAAACTCAGAGCCCGAAATACTAAAGAACGGCACACCCGCCTCGCCGGCCACAGCCTTGGCAAGCAGGGTTTTACCGGTACCCGGAGGGCCGACAAGGAGGGCACCGCGCGGCAGCTTGGCGCCAATCTCCTCGTAGCGCTGCGGCTTCTCCAGAAAGTCGACGACCTCCTTGAGGGACTCCTTGGCCTCTTCCTGACCAGCAACATCCTTAAAGGTCACGCCCACGTCCTTGGAGGCAATCACACGCGCGCCGGACTTGCCCAGTCCACCGCCGCCAAAACCGCCGCCGCCAAAGTTCATCGACGGGCCGTCATCACCCATGGCCTTCTTCATGCGGCGGTTGAGCCACCAGCCGATCAGGAAGAAAATCGCCATGGGAAGAATGAGGGTGAGCAGGTAGTAAGTCATCAGACCCGAGTTCTTATCGGGAACGACCGACTCAAGCGAGGCGCCAGATTCAAGCACGCGATCGGTAAAGCCCGCATCATTCGGCACACCGGTCGTCTTGTAGGCGATGTTCTCGTCCTCGCCCTTCTTGGTGTAATAAATCGAGTAATCGTCCGTGTTGTACTCGACCTTATCGACGCTCTTCTTGTCGAGCGCTTTGACAAACGTCGAGTAATCGGTCTTCGTAATCTGCTGCGTGTGACCGATGTTGGGGAACAGAACGGTCGAGAGCACGAGGTAGACGACGAAGGCGATGAGCACGTAGAGGATCATATTCCGTCTACGTTTGTTGTCATCCATCTCCATCTGCTTGAACTCCATCTACTGGGGTTGATAATGCTAACTAGAATACCCAACCCGGCCGGCGATAAACCGACACCGGGCACGAAAGGACAGAGATGGCATCACTGGAAGTCGGCAAGGTTCAAATCTATACGGGCGACGGCAAGGGCAAGACGACGGCTGCGCTGGGGCTCGCGCTGCGCGCCACGGGCTATGGACTTAACGTGCTCATGCTTCAGTTTGCCAAGAAGCTGCACTGCGCCGAACATGACGCAGCTCCTCGATTGGGGCTTTGCATCGTACAAGCCGACCGCAACACGCCCGAAGCCTGTGCCGCACAGATCATGGAGCTGGCGCGCGAGCAGATTAGCCAAGTCGACGTGCTGATCTTGGATGAGCTGGGAGAAGCCATGCGACGGGGCTTTGTGACGCGTGAAGATGTCGAAGCGTTGATCGCGATGAAACCAACCACCACGGAGCTCGTGCTCACTGGCCGCGGCTTGCTGCCCCTCGCCGACCTTGCCGACCTCGTAACCGAAATGCGCCCCGTCAAACACTACTTCGACGAAGGCCTCCTAGCCCGTCAAGGCATCGAATACTAATTGATCCAAAGGGGACGGAGGAAAACGAATCATCGACATCACCACGGAGAGCAATGATCCGTTTTCCTTTGTCTCATACGGATCATTAGGCAGTAGCGCGGCCTAGCCAGTTGCCGCTGTGGTGGTAGATAGTGAACATCGTGGCCGTGATGAGCCAGGTTACGGGGTAAACCAGCAGCAGGAGCTCAAGCGACGGATCGAAAGGCATGATCGCAAACACCCAGATCACCCTGAGCACGACGGTGCCGAAAATCGTGAGAATCATGGGCTGCAAGCTCACGCCGGCACCGCGAATGGAGCCCGACGCGTTTTCGATAATCGAGAAAATCGCATAGAACGGCGCAATAAAATGGATGATGGTCGTGGTGTACGCCGAAATCGAAGCATCGTCGACAAACAGACGCGACAGAGGACCCGAGAACACCAGCAGCACGGCAGACAGGCCACCAATGAGCATAAACGACAGCACGAGCGACGTATGGTAGCCCTTGCGCATGCGCTCGTAGTTGCGCGCGCCAAAGTTCTGTGCCGAGAACGTGGTGATCGACACGCCAAGCGCCTCGGTAACCATCCAGACAATGCCATCTAAGCGGCCCGAAAGACCCCAAGCCGTGGTGACATCGGCACCAAACGAGTTGACCGACACCTGAATCAAGACGTTGGAAATCGAATACGCAGCAGACTGAAAGCCAAGCGGCAGACCACACGAGATCATGCTCTTGCAAATACCAGGATCAATGCCGAGTTTGGACAGTGAAAGCCGCCACGCACCCGGTGCGTGCATCATGCGAATCACGATCATCGTGGCGTTGGAGCAAATGGTCAGCGCCACCGCGATGCCGCAGCCCAGAGCCTCCATATGCAGCACGGCAACGAAGATGACATCCAGCACCACGTTAACGAGGCAGCCGGAAGCGATGATCACGGCAGGTCCACGCGTGTCGCCCACGGCGCGCAGCAGTGCCGTTCCCATATTGAGCAGCAGCGCCGCAACCATGGCGGCAAAATAGCAACGAGCATAGGCCACACCCTCGGCCAATAGTTCATGCGGCGTATTCATAAGCACCAGCATGGGCTCAACGAACACTATGCCCAGAATCGAGACGACGATACCGCCCACCAGAGCGAGCGTCATGGCCGTATGGACCGAACGACTCAGTCGCTCATCATCGTGCTGGCCAAAATACTGACCCGTAATAACAGCACAGCCGGCGCCAACACCGACGCAAAAACCGATGCAGAGCTCCGTGAGCACCATCGTGGCCTGGATGCCGCCCAACGCGAGCTTGCCGCCAAACTGACCGACGATATAGGTACCGATAAGCGTGTAGGCCTGCTGAAAAAACGAACTAAAAAAGATGGGAACGCACAGCGAAAGCAACTGCTGCCAAATAACACCCTGTGTTACATCGATAGCCGTAGATTTCTTAGCCACACGCCCTCCCCACCAGCGTACGTCAAACAACAAAACGTCAATTTTATGACCAAAGCCAGCACCAGCTTAGCACCGACCGGCGTCAACCGAAACACACGGAATCAGAGCCCAGTGCAAAATATCTGCCTAGTGATACAGTCCCGGCTGGTAGTGATACTCGTTGCTCACGTGCGGACACAACTGCCAAAAAGCGACAGCACTCGCCGCGGCCACGTTGAGCGAATCGACCCCGTGCGCCATCGGAATACGCACAGCCCGGTCACAGCCCGCGATGGTCTTGGCGCCCAGGCCGGCGCCCTCGGTGCCCATAAAGATCGCCAACCGGTCAATCTCCCGCAACGCGGGATCGTCCAACGACACCGAATCATCCGTCAATGCCATGGCGGCACACGAAAAGCCGGCATCGTGCAGCGCCGCCAGCCCATCATGCGGCCATACGCGCGCCTCGCTGCCAATGCGCGTCCACGGCACCTGAAACACCGTGCCCATGCTCACGCGGGCCGAGCGGCGGTACAGCGGGTCACAGCAAGTGGGGCTTACCAAAATGCCATCGACATTCAACGCTGCCGCCGAGCGGAAAATCGCACCCACATTAGTATGGTCGACAATACCCTCGAGCACGCACACGCGCACCGGGCGCTCACCCGCCACCTCGACGACGCCGCCCAAGAACTCATCAACCGGAATCTGACGCGGGCGACGGAACGCCGCGAGCGCACCGCGCGTCACGTTAAAGCCCGTCAACTGCTCCATGAGCTCCATGGAGGCCACGAACACAGGAACCGGACCTGCGCCCTCGCGTACAACCAGACGCTCGAACAGCGGCATCATCTGATCGAGCCAGCGCTCACCCAAAAGAAAGCTCACCGGCTCGTATCCGGCACGCACCGCGCGCTCGATGACCTTGGCGCTCTCGGCGATAAAGATGCCCTTTTGCGGCTCCAGCACGCAGCGCAGCTCGCGCTCCGTCAGTCGCACGTAGGCGTCGAGCCGCTCATCATTAAGGGAATCGATTCGCAGCACCTCAACGGCATCAGTCATAGCAGCCAGCCCGTACCCTTCTTTACAGCACATCTATACCAAACGAGGCGACGCTAAGCGCCGCCCCATGCATTCAATCAACCCGGTGATACCGTTCACGCCAGACGATTTAAGCCTCAACACGACGATATGTCACGAACTCATAATCGAGGCCTTCGTCACCCTCGCCCGCGGCAATCGTGGCAACCCCGTCGCGCCGCGCAACTTCCCACGCAGGATCGACATCCAAATTGGGAAAATACGTGTCCACGGCATGGGTGCAATGGTTGTGCGTGACCTCGGCCTCCACGCAGTACGGCAGAAATTGCCGATACACCTCGCCGCCACCGATCACCCACGCAACAGGTTCATCGGCCACGGCGGCCAAGGCCTCGTCAACGCTATGCACCACGTCGACGCCCTCGGGGGCAAAGCCCTCGTCGCGGGTGAGCACAATGTTGCGACGGTTCTTGAGCGGACGCCCGCCGGGAAAACTCAGCAGGGTCTTGCGTCCCATAATGACCGGGCAACCTTTGGTGCACGCCACAAAATGGCGCATGTCGGCACGGTTGGACACGACCATGTCGCCCTCGCACCCAATGCCCCAGTCATCGCACACGGCGACAATGGCAGAAAGCTTACACGTCATGCGCGTCACCTACACCGCAATGGGGATGTTCTTGACCTGCGGGCCGTGCTCATAGCCCTCAACGATCAAGTCGTCGGTCGTAAACGCGTAGAAATCATGCACATCGGGGTTGAGCGTTACCTTAGGAGCCGCAAACTGCGGACGCTCGATAAGCTCGCGGACGGTATCGACATGACGGTCGTAAATATGGGCATCGGCGATCACATGCAGCAACTCGCCAGCGATCATATCGACCGACTGCGCGACCATCATCAGCAAAATGGCGTACTGGCACACATTCCAGTTGTTCGCGGCCAAAATGTCCTGGCTGCGCTGGTTGAGAATCATGTTGAGTGTTGGCTTATCGTCCTGCGGGCGCTGCGTGACGTTATAGGTCACGCTGTAGGCGCACGGATACAGGTGCATCTCGGACAGGTCGCTAAACACATACGTGTTGGTCATGATGCGACGGCTGTACGGCGTGTGCTTAAGGTCGTACAGCACGCGGTCCATCTGGTCAAAGTCACCCTCGGCATAATGGCTCTTCTGCCCAATCTGGTACCCATAGGCCTTGCCGATGGAGCCGGTCTCGTCGGCCCACTCATCCCAAATATGGCTGTTGAGGTCATGCACGTTATTGGACTTCTTTTGATAGATCCATAGAATCTCGTCCATGGCAGATTTGAGGGCCGTACGACGCAGGGTAAGCGCCGGAAACTCCTCACGCAGGTCGTAGCGTGCCGTGACACCAAAGTTTTTAATAGTATAGGCAGGGGTGCCGTCCTCCCACACCGGACGAACCTTTTGGCCCTCGGTAGTGGTGCCATGGTCCAGAATATCGCGGCACATGGCTACAAACTGTTGATCAGCTTTGCTCATTGACCCTCCTGTCAGTCGCCTATAAGCGATTTTTATTGTAGCCCAGGCGCGCAGCATCGAATTGCACACTTGGGGCGGCACACGCAATGCACGGCAGTACGGCGCCGCATTCGCAAATGCTGCACCTTTAGCTTTTTTGACATATGCCAAAAATAGCTTGAGCGGTTTCGTATACGCGCTATCCTATTGTTGACATATGTCAGATTTGGAGAGTGTATGGCAGGAAGACGCGAAAAATTGCGCCGTGTTGGGATCATTCCCGAATATCGCGGCTTTACCCCTGACGGCCTTGCCAGCGGAGACGCCATCGACATGACGGTCGATGAGCTCGAAGTCCTACGGCTTTGCGACCTGGAAGGCCTCAATCAGGAGGCCGTCGCCCAGCAAATGGGCATCGCCCGTGCCACCGTGGCGGCCATCTGCAGCCGCGCGCATCGCAAGGTGGCAAACGCGCTGGTCAACGGGCGAGCACTTAGTATCGAGGGCGGCAATATCGCATACTCCCCCACACCTACGACGACGGCCATATGGCCAGCAAAGGAGGTCGGCACCATGAGGGTGGCAACGACGTACGACAACGGCAACATCTTTATGCACTTTGGCCGCACCGAGCAGTTCAAAATCTATGACATCCAGGATGGCAAGGTGCTCAACGAGCAGGTCGTAGGCACCGGCGGCACTGGTCACGGCGCCCTAGCGGGTCTGCTCGCCAACGGTGGCGTCGATACGCTCATCTGCGGCGGTATCGGCGGCGGCGCCATCAACGCGCTCACCCAGGCAGGCATCACGGTCTATGCGGGCGCCCAGGGCAGCTGCGACGCCTGCGTCGAGGCCCTCATTGCCGGCACGCTCGCGCAGACCGGCGAGGCCACCTGCGACTGCCATGGGCACGAGCACGAGCACGCCCACGAGCATGGCGAGTCCTGCGGCTGCCACGGCCACCACGACCATGATGGGCACGAGGGCTGTGGCTGCCACTAGTGGCAAGCACCTCAACGCCAACACGCTTCCGCGCGTGAGAAAACCTGCGAACGAACGGCGAAGGCCGCCTGGAGTACCATCCAGGCGGCCTTCGCCATACTCGACTCAACCAGTCGTTACTTTTTATTACGCATCTGCGCTTCCATCTGGCGCAGCAGGTCCATATCGGACTTGGGACCACCTGTTCCCATGCCACCCAGGCCACCCAGGCCGCCCATGCCGCCCAGGCCCATGGCATCCAGACCGGGAATATTGGGCATGCGCATCTTTTTGCCTTTTTTACCCTTCTTGCCCTTCTTGCCGCCGGCTTGCGCCTGGTTGGCCATCGAGCGCATGCGGCCCATCATCTTGTTCATCTCGCCCCACTGCTTCATAAGGCTATTGACCTCGGTGGGGGTCACGCCGGCACCCTTGGCGATGCGGGCGCGACGCTGGCCGTTGATGATGGAAGGACGCAGGCGCTCCTCCTTGGTCATCGACATGATGATGGCCTCGTTCTTGTCGAAGATGCCCTCATCCAGGTTGCCGCCCATCTGGTTGAGCGCGCGCTGGCCGCCGGGAAGCATGCCCAGAATGCCCTTCATACCGCCCATCTTCTTGACGGCCTTCATCTGGTCGAGCATGTCGTTCATGGTAAAGCCCTCGCGCAGCATGCGCTCGGCAGCCTCGAGCTGCTCGGCATCGGCTGCCTCCTGGGCTTTCTCGATAATGCCGACGACGTCGCCCATGCCCAAGATGCGCTTGGCCATGCGATCGGGATAGAACGGCTCCAGCGAATCGGGCTTCTCGCCCATGCTCACGAACTTGATGGGCTTGCCGGTCACCTGGCGCACCGAAAGCGCGCCGCCGCCACGGGCATCGCCGTCGAGCTTGGAGATGATCACGCCGTCAAAGTCGGTGCGCTCGGCGAAGGTCGAGACAACGTTGACGATATCCTGGCCGGTCATGGCATCGACGACCATCAGCACCTGATCGGGCTTGACGGCCTTCTTGATGTCCACGGCCTCCTGCATCATCTGCTCGTCGATCTGCAGACGACCGGCGGTATCGACGATGACCACATCGCGCAGGTGGTCGACGGCCTCCTGGATGGCGCCCTTGGCAATATCGACCGGGTGCTCGCCGTCACCGCGGAAGACCGGCACGCCGATCTCTCCACCAAGCGTGGCCAGCTGGTCGGCAGCGGCGGGACGGTAGACGTCGCACGCGGCGAGCAGCGGCGAGCGGCCCTGCTTCTTGAGCAGGTATGCCAGCTTTACAGCCGCCGTGGTCTTACCGGAGCCCTGCAGGCCCACGAGCATAATGACGTTGGGAATGCGGTTGCTAAAGACGAGCTTGCTCTCGGTGGAGCCGAGCATCTCGGTGAGCTCGTCGAGCACGATCTTGACGACGTTTTGCGCCGGCGTCAGCGATTCCATGACCTCGGCGGTCATGCAGCGCTCCTTGGTCTTGGCGACAAACTCCTTGACGACCTTAAAGTTGACGTCGGCCTCGAGCAGCGCCATGCGAATGTCGCGCATGGCCGAGGTGATATCGGCCTCGGTCAGCTTGCCCTTACCGCGCAGGCGGTCAAATGTGTCGTTGAGGCGATCGCTCAGAGAATCAAACACTGGTCACTCCTTAGTTGGACTCGCCCACCAGGGCGCGGCAGAAATCTTTGGCATTAAACTCCTGCAGGTCATCGACCTGCTCGCCCACGCCCACGCGCAGGATCGGGAGCTTGAGCTTCTCGGCCACGGCCATGGCGATACCGCCCTTTGCCGTGCCGTCGAGCTTAGTCATGATAATACCGTCCAGACCCAGCGCCTCATTAAACTCGAGCGCCTGGTTCAGGCCGTTTTGGCCCGTCGCGGCATCGATCACGAGGACGACCGAGACGGGCATGGGGCCGGCGGCCATATTGGCGGCGCGCTTACGCGTCACGTTGACCACCTTGGCAAGCTCGCGCATGAGCTCGGGGCTCGTGTGCAGACGACCGGCGGTGTCGATGAGCACCAGGTCGCTGCCGCGCTTATCGGCCTCGTCGAGCACGTCGTAGCAAACGCTTGCCGGGTCTGAGCCGCGGTCGCGCTTTATGACGGGGACGCCGGCGCGCTGGCCCCACACATCGAGCTGTTCGATGGCGGCAGCGCGGAAGGTATCGGCCGAGCCGATCACGACGTTCTTGCCGCGGGCGGCCATGGCGCTCGCGATCTTGCCGACCGTAGTGGTCTTGCCGGCACCGTTGATGCCCACAAACAGCACGCAGCTCGGCGTGTCGGCGAACGGATCGCGCTCGACGGGTACAAAATGCTGCTCGAGCTGCTCTGCCAGGGCCCGACGTAGTTGCGGGGCGGTCTTGAGGTTCTTCTTGGCCGCGGCATCGCGCAGGTCGTCGGAGACCTGGATGGCGACCTCGGCACCCATGTCACCCATGACGAGGGTGTCCTCTAGGTCCTCCCAAAAATCCTCGTCGACCTCGCCGCCAAAGTAAAAGACCTCGTTGAGGGCCTCGCGGCTGCGCTCAAGTCCGCGCGAGAGAGCATCGAAGAATCCCATTATGCATTCACGACCTTTCCGGTTTCGCGATCGAGTTTTTGCGAGACGACGCGACTGACGCCGTCAGCTTGCATCGAGACGCCGTAGAGGACGTCAGCGTCCTCCATAGTACGGCGCTGATGCGAGATAACCAAGAGCTGCGTATCGGAACGCAGCACGTCAAGCGCGCCGATGAGCTTGGACAGGTTGGCGTCATCGAGCGCCGCCTCGACCTCGTCCAGCACATAGAACGGCACCGTACGCGTGCGATACACGGCAAAGAGCAGGGCGAGCGCCGTCAGGCTCTTCTCGCCGCCCGACATGAGCATCATCTTGGTGATGCGCTTGCCGCGCGGCTGCGCCACGACCTCGATGCCCGTCTCGGCCGGATGCTCAGGGTCGGTCATCTCCAGATGCGCCTGGCCACCCGGGAACAGCATGGCGAAGATCTCGCGGAAGTTCGCATCGACCTTTTCGAAAGTCACCAGGAAGGCTTTGCGCATCTTGCGGTCGATGGCCACGGTAATCTTGGTGAGCGCCTTGCGCGCGCTCTCCAGATCGGCCAGCTGCTCCTCGATGTAATCGGCGCGGCGCTTGAGCTGCTCGTATTCCTCCATGGCAACCTGGTTCACAGGGCCCAGGTTGTTGATCTGGCGCACGAGCTGGTTGAGCTCGCGCTCGGCGGCGTCGCGATCGGTGGGAGCAGGAAGCACGAGCGCTTCCTCAAGCACGGTGGTGCCATCGGCGGTAATGGCCTTGATGGCCGCCTCTACCTGCACCTCGAGCTTGCCGCGCGCGACCTTGAACTCGTTTTGTGTCGCCGTGGCGGCATCGACCCGCTCCTTGGCGCGGGAGACCTCGGCCTTGGCATCCTCGATGGTTTTCTTGAGCGAAGCCGAGTCTGCCTCCTCGAGTGAGGCCTGGTCACGCAGGCGCGCAGCCCAATCAGATGCACGCTCCAGCAGGGCCGAATAGCGCTCGTGCATGGGATCGACACGCAGGCGCAGCAGCTCGAGCGAGCGCGAAGCCTGACGTGTTCCGCGGATACGGCGGTCAATGCCCTCCAGGCGATGCTCCAGATCGGGCACGCGGCCCTTCAGCGAACGCAGGCGCTCGCTCGTCTGGGCCAGGCGCACCTTGGCATCGGCGAGCTTACCGGCTGCCTCGGAATCGTCACGGCGCACGCGATCGAGCTCGTCGTTGGCTTCGGCAATCTGGAGACCCAGGTCGCTTGCCTGCGCGCGGGCCTCGTCGCGCGAACGGGTGAGCTCGTCAACGCGCGGGCGCGCGGCGCGAACGGCCTCGGCCGCCTGCTCGCGGCGCTTGGAGATGCGCGCACGCTCGACCTCGGCGTTGTTGGCGCTTTGCTCCAGGCGGCCAATCTCGGAGAGCAGCGAGCGGCGCTCACCCTCAAGACGGGCGATCTCGCCGGCGGCATCACCCTCGGCGGCACGCGCCTCCTCGACGGCCGCATTGGCCTCGGTAACCTGGTTCGACACATGCTCAAAAACGGCAGCCAAATCGGGCTCCAGGCCTTCGAGCTCGCGAATGCGGCGCTTCCGCTCCAGGGCACCCGAGGCCTCGCCGGCATCGAGCCCCACGCGCACCAGGCCACCAAAGCTCACGCGAGCGCCATCGGGCGTCACATAAGTCACACCGTCAACGACTGGTGCCGCCAGCGCACAAGGCAAGTCATCGACCACGTAATAGCCGCCGAGCAGTGCCTCGACAATCGGGCCATAACCGGCACGCACGGACAGGCGATCAACCAGACGCGAACCGGCAGCGCCCTCGGCAGCAGCAGAGCCGCTCACACCACGCGCCACCAGCAGTGCCTCGCCCGAGGCCTTCTTTTGGTCCAAAGCCGCACGACCGGCACGCTCAAGCGTGGCGGCGTCATCAAACAACAGGGCATCGATATCGCCGGCAAGCAGCTGCTCGACCAGGCCCTCAAGCTCACGCGGCGCCTCGAGCACGTCGCCCAGACGGCCCGTTACGTCATCGCCCAATGCCCCTACCAGACGGCTCACCAACGGCGAGCTATCGGCCATACGGGCATCGAGCTTCTTTTGGCTCGCAAGCTCAGAACGCACCTCGGACAGCTTGTTGCGCGACTCGCTCTCACGGGCGCGCAAGTCCTTCAACGCCGCACGGGCGACCTCGGTGGCCTGGCGCGCATCGGCCTGGGCTTGGCGAGCCTGATCGAGCGCGCCGTCGAGCTCCTCGGCGCGGTCGCGACGGCTCTCGAGCGAGGCCGTGACCTCCTCGAGCTGCTCGTCAATCTGCTCCAGGCGCGAGGCGTACATGTTGTCCTCGACCTCGGCATTGCTCAGCGAGTCTTTCACCTTGGCAAGCTCGAGCGCAGCCTTGTCGGCCACGCGCTGCACATCGCGTTGCTCGCGCGTAAGCTGCGAAATCTGATTGTCGAGCGCAACACGGCGCTCGTGGAGCTCGGCGGCGGCAGGGCCGGCGGCGTCAACGTCGTCCTGGGCCTGCATGTGCGCACCGGTCACTTCCTCTAGCTGGGCACGTGCATCCTCGAGCTCCTCGACCACGCGACGACGCTGATGCTCGGAGCTCGAAATCTGGCCGCGCATATCGGACAGGCGCGACACCATATTGTGGCCCTTTTCCTCGAGCAGGCGCATATCGGAGTTAATACGGCCGACCACATCTTGCATATGACGGCGCTGCTCGCCCAAGTCACCCACAAACAGGCCCTTTTCCTCGAGCATCACCTGGAGCTTCTCGAGCTCGCGCTCCTTTTCGCCCAAGCGGTACTGCGCAAGCTCCAGCTCGGCGGCACCCTCTTTGGAACGGCTCTCCAGATCGTTCCACTGCGACTGCAGCGAACGAAGCTCGTCAACGGCCAGCATCTGCGTAAGCTCGTTCGCGCGCGAGGACAGCTCTTTGTACTTGCGCGCGCGATCGACCTGACGCTCCAACGGTCGCAGCTGACGGGCAATCTCCTTATTGATGTCGCGGGCACGAGTAAGGTGCTCGTCCATCGACTTAATCTTTTTGAGCGCACGCTCCTTACGGCGCTTGTGCTTGGAAATGCCGGCAGCCTCCTCGATAAGGACGCGGCGCTCCTCGGGACGGCTCTGCAAAATGGCATCGAGCTTGCCCTGGCTGATAATGGAATGCGTATCCTTACCCAAGCCCGAATCGTGCAAAATGTCCTGGATATCCATCAGGCGGCACGGACTCGAGTTGATGAGGTATTCGCTCTCGCCCGAACGATACATGCGGCGGGTGATGGCAACCTCATCAAAGTCGACAGGCAGCACATGGTCCGAGTTATCGAGCACCAGCGTGACCTCGGCAACGCCCACCGGCTTGCGCGCCGACGAGCCCGAGAAGATGACGTCCTCCATGGCCTGGCCGCGCAGCTGCTTGGCGCTCTGCTCGCCCAGTACCCACAGAATCGAATCGGAGATATTCGATTTTCCCGAGCCGTTAGGACCGACGATGACGGTCAGGCCCGGCTCAAACGTCATATGGGCGCGGTCGGCAAACGACTTGAACCCTTTGAGCGTAAGGGACTTGAGATACACGGTTCCTCGCTTAAACGGGCTTCTTGTTGAGAATCACACCGTTGGTGGTGTAACCCATGCGGTCGAGCGCCTCGAGTGCAGCGGCTCCCTCGGCCTCTTTCTTAGAGGCGCCGGTGCCGCGGCCCTGACGGATACCGTCGACAAGCACCACGGCGGTAAAGGTGGGCGCATGTGCCGGGCCCTCGGAGCCTACCAGCTTGTATGCCGGGGGCTCGTGACCGTCTGCCTGCACGCACTCCTGCAAGAACGACTTGGGGTTCGCGGGGTGCTCGGCACGCTCGGAGGCCAAATGGGGCTTAAGCGTGCGATGGATGAACTCCGCCGCCGCATCCCAGCCGGCATCGAGGTACAACGCACCCACGAGCGACTCATAGACGTTCTCGAGCGCCGAGTTAAGGCCGCGCGCGCCGGTACCGGTCTCGGAGGCGCCAAAGATGATGATGTCGTCGATGCCCAGCTCGTGCGAAACCTCGGACAGCGTGGCACCCGAAACAAGCGATACCTTCAGACGCGTGAGCTTGCCTTCATCGAACTCGGGATAAGACTCAAAGAGCGAACGGGCAACCACGGCGCCCAGAATGGAGTCACCCAAAAACTCAAGCCGCTCATAGCTGGCAGAGACCGGCTGCCCCTCTACTGCCGAGGGGTGGGTGAGCGCCGCGCGTAGCAGCACCTTGTTATTAAACTCATGGCCCAGGATTTCCTGAGCGCGCGTGAGTCGTTGAGATAAAGCCAAGACCTAGGCCTCCCTGGCGTTTTCGATAGCGTCGACAGCGTCGGCAACGGAGGTGAGCGACAACAGGGTCTCGTCATCGATCTCGAGGTCAAACTCGTCCTCGATGGCCGTCACCAGCTGCAGGCGCTCGAGCGAATTGGCATCGAGGTCGTCAAAAGTCGTCTCATCACTGATCTCGGAAACGTCAACGCCCAGCACGTCGGCAGCGATCTCGGCGATCTTGTCAAAGATTTCGGAGCGATCCATAGCGCATCCTCTCATAAGTCGTGGAATACAATGTGTCGCGCGGGCGGAAGCCGCATTGCAGCACGGCTCCGATTCTACCCCACGATGCATAGCTTGAGCCACGTAACGGAGCTCTTGCTAAACGATACCTTCCATGGAATTGGCAATGCTTTCGATAAGCCCGGCTCGAACGGCCTGAGCCGCGGCGAGCGTACCGTTTTTAACGGCTTCGGCCGACGTGGCGCCATGGCCAATCAAAACGACGCCGCGAAGGCCCAGCAGGATCGCGCCGCCCTTGGCATCGCCCGAGAGCTTGGCTTTCATCTGGCGCATCTGCTTTTTGATGAGCAGCGCGGCGATCTTGGTACCGAGCGAAGACATAAAGGCGCCCTTGAGCTCTTGCAGCAAAAACTTGGCAGCGCCCTCGGTTGCCTTGAGCGCAATATTGCCCGACATGCCGTCGGCGACCACAACGTCAAAATTGCCCGACGTAAGATCGGTGCCTTCGCAGTTGCCCACAAAACCGGGGACCGCGGCTTTCATAGCCGGGAAGCACGCCTTGGTAAAGTTAGAACCCTTCTCGTCCTCGGTGCCGTTGCCAAGCAGGCCCACACGCGGATGTTCGATGCCCAGGACCACGCGGGCATAGGCTGCACCCATCTGGGCAAAGCGAACCATGTCGTCGACCTCGACATCGGGGTTGGCCCCCATGTCACACAGTACCGTAAGGCCACCGGCGCGGTTGGGCAGCGCATTGGTGAGACATGGACGCACCGGCTGCTTCTTACCCTCTACCAAATATCTAAACGGCGTCACGTAGGCGGTGGCGGCAGCCGTCATGGCGCCGGTCGACCCCGCGGAGAAAAACGCGTCCGCGTTGCCCTTCTTAATAGCACGGCAGGCAAGCACGATTGAAGACTTACGCTTGGTCATCACGGCGCGGATGGGATCGTCGTCCATGGCGATGACATCGGGGGCCTCCAGAGCCTCCACGCGCGCGTGCGCCGCGGCAAAGGGGTTGACGATATCGGCGGGGCCAACAGCAATGACCTCGATATCGGGATCGGCGGCAAGTGCGGCCTCAATACCGTCGAGGACAACTTGGGGCTTCTCGTCTCCGCCCACAACGTCTACACAAACGCGAACGTTACTCATTTCAAGTGCTCCTTATACAAAAATGGCCGACTCATTGAGCCGGCCATTGTGGTTCCAGTTGGAACGGCATCGTATCCAGAGTATACAGTTACTCGGTAACGATAACCTCGCGGTCCTTGTAGAAACCGCAGCTGGGGCACACGTGGTGCGGGAGCTTGACAGCGCCGCAACGGGGGCACGTGGACTGAGCCGCAGCCGAGATCTTCATGTTGGCGGAACGACGGGTATGGGTACGGATACGACCCTGCTTTTGTTTAGGTACGGGCATAGTGACCTTCCTTATGAACTATCCAGTGTGGCGATTACGCGCAAGTAGCGATACTACCACATTTTTACTCATCAAGATTGAGATTCTTCAATGCTGCAAATGGATTTTCCGTGGCAGCGGCCCATTCGGCCTCGGCCTGGGCGGCGCAATCGCATTGCTCGACGTTGAGATTGATGCCGCAGGTGGGGCACAGGCCGCGGCAATCGGGCTTGCAGAGCACCACAAACGGCGTGTCCATGACAACGGCGTCGTTAATGGGCTCCCCCAGATCGACAATGCGGTCCTCGCCCAAAAGCTCGTAACCGTCCTCGTAGGCCTCGGGATCCTCGGGCTCCTCAAAGAGGTAGAACTCCTCGATCTCGCCGGCGATATCAAACGAGGCGAGCTCAAGGCAGCGGTCGCATTCGCCGGTGACGTGCGCTCGAACCATGCCGGAGAGCAGAACACCGGTGCCCGCATTGGTAAAAACCACGTCGTAAGCAATGCCGTCCTGCAGCTGGTACTCCTTCTCGCCCACCGTGTAGGTGGCGACATCGACCTTGCCGGTCAGCGGATACGAGTCTCCGGGAAACTCGAGCTGCTCGGAAAGATCGACGGTAACGCTCGGGAACTCAGCCATTACCACTGACCGTTCTGCTGGGCGGCACCCTCGTTGAGCTGCTGACGGCAACGGGTAACGGTGCCGGTCAGGCTCTTGAGGTTCTCCTCGAGGTGCGTAAAGACCTGCTCGGCATAATCCTCGGCCGCATAGCGCGTCTCGCGCTCGTACTGCTGGGCACGATCACGGATATCGTCGGCCTGCTGCTGCGCCAAGCGGACGATCTCCTGCTCACCGGCAATGGTGAGTGCCTGCTGCTGAGCATCGGCAATGATGGAATCGGCCTGAGCGGCGGCGGAAGCCATAAGCTCGTCGCGTTCCTTGAGGATGCGACGGGACTTCTGCCACTCCTCGGGATAGCTCATACGGATCTCGTCAAGGATGTTAAAGAAGACGTCGGCATCGATAACCTTCATCTGGGCATTCTTGCCGAACGGCGTCTTAGCCTCTTCGATGAGCCCCTCGAGCTCCTCGACAAGGCTCACGATCCTGTCGCCAGGAAAATTCTCGCCCGGCATCCGGTCTCCTTTCATAGGTAACATGTCATCGTGTTAGTTTACCACATGCCATCAGGCAATATGAAACGTCACGAAAAGCGATGTTTAAGCGCTTCGACCACATTGGGCGGCACAAACGTCGACACATCGCTTCCGAGCGATGCGATCTGACGGACCACCGAGCTCGAGATATAGCCGTACTGCGGCGCACTCATGACAAAAATGGACTCAAGCTCGTTGTCCAGGCGATAGTTGAGGTCCGCCTGCTGCAGCTCGTACTCAAAGTCGGTCATGGCGCGCAGGCCCTTGACCACAGCACCCGCACCCTGCTCACGGGCAAAATCGACCAACAGGCCGGTAAAGGGCAGTACCTCGACACCGTCAATATCGCCCAGGGCCTCGCGGGCCAACGCCACGCGCTCATCGAGCATAAAGGTGGTGCCCACGCCGTTTTTGCCCTGCGACTCCGCCACGGCGACAATCACGCTGGGAAAAATGCGGCGGGCGCGGCGGATCACATCGATGTGACCAAACGTGATGGGGTCAAAAGTACCCGGAACGATCACGCGGTTGATAGTGTCATTCATGGGTATCCTCCAAAGGCACGTCCTCGTCAATATCGCTGTCATGAGCATGGTCGCACTCGTCCGCGGCCACCCAGCGCAGCAAGTCAACCGAGGTAATGCCGTAGCGTTTCTCTCGCACGGTCTCAAAACCAGCCGGATGAGCGCCCGCGTCGCTTGCGGCATGCTCAAACAGGGCAAAGGCCCCTGGTGCCAGCAAGCCCTGCTGGGCAAGATTGCGCAGCAGCTTCTCGACCGGCTCGGCACCAAAGGCATAGGGTGGATCGAGCAGGACCAGATCAAAGGGGCCGCCCGGAACACGGCCGCGCGAGGCGCTCGCCAACACATCGCCGGTAACGACGCGCCAACGCGAGCGGTCGCGACACAGCGACTCGATATTCTTATTGATCAGTCGGGCGGCATTGCGATCGATCTCGAACGTGATGAGCGAGCGAGCGCCGCGCGAGAGCATCTCGATTCCCAGGGCACCGGAGCCGCCAAAGGCATCCAGCACGCGGACCTCGTCCAGATCGAAATCGAATGCCGACATGACCATGGACGCACATGCCTCGCGCACGCGGTCGGTCGTGGGACGGGTGACATCGCGCCCACGCGGCTCTTCGATCTTGCGGCCGCGCCATTCACCGCCGATGATTCTCATCCTCCGCTGACCTCCTTGAAGATATGTCGATAGCGCGTGGCGACCGCATCGCGCAAGGGACGCGTCGCCACGGAGTCAAGGTTGCAAGCATACCGCAAGAGCTCGACCGCGTCCAAATGGGCCCATTCGATAAGATCCTCGTCGGCGTCCAGGTCCACAAAACGCAGGGTCACACCGCCATGTTGGCGATAACCCAAGATTTCGCCCTCGTGGCGCAAACGCAGGTCCATCTGCGCAAGTGCAAAACCGTCAGCGGTCTTTTCGAGCGCCCGCAGGCGGTCTTGCGCAGCAGACACACCGCCATTGCCCTTGGAATGCGTCATGACCAGGCACGTGCCCGACACGCTGCCGCGGCCCACGCGGCCTCTAAGCTGATGCAGGGCCGCCAAGCCAAAGCGCTCGCCGTTCTCGATAACCATGACGGTGGCGTTGGGCACGTCGACGCCCACCTCGACCACCGTAGTCGAGACGAGCACGTCGATCTCGCCGCGCTTAAAGGCGTCGATCACGCGGTCCTTCTCCCCCGCCGGCATGCGGCCGTGAAGACGCTCGACGGAAAGCCCCGGCAATGCCAGACGCAGGCGGTCGAGCTCGGTCGCGGTGTCGTGCAACGGCACGGGCACCGTCACGCGACCTTCATCGTCGCGAGCAATACCGGGAACGTCTTCCAAATCGTCCGCGGAGTCACTCGGCTCCACAAGCGGGCAGATAACGTAAGCCTGCTGTCCTTGGGCATGCGCCTCGCGAATGGCACCGTAGGCCAGGTCGCGGCTCGACTCGGTGAGCACGCGCGTCGAGACGCCGGCCCCGGGAACGGGGCGATGACGAATGATGGACGTGTCCAGGTCGCCATAGACCGAGAGCGCCAGTGTGCGCGGAATAGGCGTGGCCGTCATAACGAGTAAGTCCGCACCTGGGCCTTTGGCACGCAGGGCATTGCGCTGCCCCACGCCAAACCGGTGCTGCTCGTCGATAACGACGAGTGAAAGATGTTTAAACGTTACGTTATCCGAAAGGACCGCATGGGTACCAAAGAGCACATCGAGCTCACCAGACTGCAGCTGTGCATGGATGCGCTCGCGCTCGGCGGCCGGGGTAGCACCCGTCAGGAGCGCCCAGGACATACCGGCCTGCGAGAGCAAAGGACCGGTCTTATCGGCATATTGACGCGCCAGCACGCCCGTGGGTGCCATGACACAGGACTGGGTACCCGAATCGGCCGCGACTGCCAGCGCGCAGGCGGCGACGGCGGTCTTGCCGGTACCGACATCGCCCAGCAGCAAGCGGTTCATCACGTGGTCGCCATCGCACATGTCATGCAGGATGTCTTGGAACGCGGCCTCCTGCTCGTCGCTCAGCGAAAACGGCAGGGCCCGCCTAAGCGCCGTCAAATGACCACCCGCGGTATGGGTGTAGGGAACCACCTCGACCATACCGCCGTCGTTGCGCAGACGAAGCGCCAGCTGAAGATAGAGGCATTCCTCATAGGCAAGCCGTGCGCGCGCGATATCGCGCTCGGCCATACTTGAGGGAAAGTGAATCGAACGCAGCGCACGGGCGCTGCTCATAAGGCGTCGCTTGGCGCGCAGGGGCGCGGGAATCGGGTCGAAGGGATTGCCGACAATCTCGAGCGCGCCGCTCACGATACGGCGCATCCAAGCCTGGCTCACACCGTCGCTCACATAGTGAACCGGAAGGATGGTGCCCGCGGCACGCCCGTCCTCGAGCTTTTCGAAATGCGGCGAGGCCATCTGCTTAAAGCCGTAGGCAAATTCGACCTTACCCATCACGGCCAGGCGGTCGCCCTGCTTGAGCTGCTGGGCAATCCAGGGCTGGCGGAAAAAAGCGACTTGCAGCACGCCCGTCTCGTCCACAAGCGAGACCTCGGTAACCTGCATACGCGGGCGGGGCTGCTTTTGAACGATACGATCGACCGTGGCGACGATCGTGCACACCGTACCGATAGGCGCCATCTCGATGGACCAGGAGCGTGTAAAGTCCAGATACCGATGAGGGATATGGAGAAGGAGGTCCCCCACCGTCCTAATTCCCAGACGGCGAAGGGCCTCCTCACGTTTACCCGAAACATATTTGAGTCGCGCGATATCCTCGTCGAGCGCATTGCTCTGGGCAAAGCGCTCCGAGACGCGCGGCACGGAGCACAGCTCGGACATGGGCAGATGCCTACTCGATCGAGAAGATCACGGGATAGAGCGGCTGCTCGCCACGATGGGCGTCAATCTCCAGGTCGGGCTGAGCCTCCTCGATGGCGTCGACGATCTCCTGGAAGGCCTCATCGGACAGCTCCTCGCCGGCCAGAATCGTCAGCGCGTCGCCCTCCTCTTCCTCCTGCATGCGGTTGATGCAGTCGAGCGTGACCTGCTTCACATCGGAGCCGACCACGTCGATGGAGCCGGCAATGATACCCATGACGTCACCGGAGTGAATCGGCGAGCCGTCAGAGGCGCTGGAATCGCGCACGGCACGGGTGACCTCGCCATCGCGAACCTCGCTGATGGCATCGACCATGGCGGCGACGGCGTCCTCGAGCTCGGAATCGGGCAGCACCGCGAACAGAGCGGAGAACGCCTGCGGAACGGTCTTGGTGGGAACCACGGCGACCTTTTTGTCGGTGCAGGCAGAAGCAGCAGCCTCGGCAGCCATACGGATATTGCCGTTATTGGGCAGGATGATGACCGAAGTCGCGTTGACCTGGTCCACCGCGCCCAGCAGGTCGGCGGTCGAGGGGTTCATGGTCTGGCCACCCGAAACGACAACGTCGACGCCGAGGGACTTGAGGATGTCGGCCTCACCGGAACCGGCGGCAACGGCGACAAAACCCAGCGCCTTGGCGGGCTCGGCGGCCTTTTGCTGGTCCTCGTGGATCTTGGCGGTACGGTCGTGGGCCTCCATCTCCATGTTGTGGATAAAGACCTCGTAGATCTGGCCAAGCTGCAGCATGTGCTCGAGCACCAGGTTGGGGGTGTTGGAGTGCACGTGGATCTTGTAGTCGGGGTAGGCGCCCACGAGCAGCTCGCAGTCGCCCATGGAACCCAGGAACTTAAGGCACTCGTCCTCGTCAAACGGGGCGTCGGCCTTAAAGAGGAACTCGTTGCAGTAGCAGAACTCCGAGCCCTCCCAGTCGTCGTTGGCCTCGATCTCGACGCGACCGAGGGCCGCATCGCGGGCAGAGCCAGCGGAATCAAACGTGGTGGAGAAATCCTCGACAACGGTGCTGCGGCCCAGAGCAGCGGCAACGAAGTTTTCCAGGAAGATGGCAAAGCCAAAGGCGCCGGAGTCGACCACGCCGTTCTCCTTCAGAACGGGCAGCAGGTCGGGCGTGCGAGCCACAGACTGGTAGGCCTCGACGACGATGGCGTCGAGCGCGTCCTCGGCCGAGAACTTCTTCTTCTCGCACTCGTCGGCCTTGGTCGAGACGTCGCGCAGGACCGTAAGAATCGTGCCCTCGATGGGCTTGCGGACGGCCTGGAAGGCGACCTTGACGGCGCGACGGAAAGCATGCGCGATGTCGGCAGACGTGATGGGCTCATCGGCAGAGACGAGACCCTCGGCCACGCCGCGCAGGATCTGCGAGGTGATAACGCCGGAGTTGCCGCGGGCGCCCATGAGGGAGCCGTGGGTGATGGCGCCGGCGACGGCCTCCATATCGGCATCGGCGGGAAGGGCGGAAAGCTCCTTGGTCACCGAGGCGAGCGTGAGCGACATGTTGGTGCCGGTGTCGCCGTCGGGCACGGGAAAGACGTTGAGTTTATTGATCTCCTCGGCCTTGTCGGAAACGGCAGCCGCAGCGATCGGAAAACAGGTGCGAATGGTCTTTACAATCATGAGTATTTGAATCTCCGTTTTCGGATGCTAGTTCAGACGGCTCTTGAGCGCGTCGATGTGAATGCCGATCTTAAGGCTGGCGGGATCGATCTGGGCGATCTCCTGCAGGGTGAAGGCAACGGAGCTCGAAAGATTGTGGCAGACGGACTTCATGTTGACGCCGTTCTCGAGCACGACGTGAAGGTCGACCGTAAGGCCGTTCTCGTCGGCGGAGACAAGCACGCCCTTGCGGAGGCGCTGACCGGCAAGCAGGCGCACGCTCTCGGCGCCCTGGAGCTGCTCGGCCATACCGACGACGCCATAGCACGTCATCGCGGCATAACCGGCAATATCGGCAATAACGTCGTTCGAGACGCTCAGGCTGCCGTTAATGGTCTCAGACACAAGAATCTCCTTATCTGGTGCTCGCGGCACCATGTCGTGGGAGCAATCATTGCAATATTCTACAACGACCGCGCCATGTTGAGGTGGTGGGTCGCGGGATTACATCCTCGACACGAAATGTTGATATGGCAACGTTTGCGTTAAGCAATCGCGGCATGAAAAAAACCCGCCGCAAAAGCGACGGGTTTTACAATCTGGCTCCCCGGGTAGGACTCGAACCTACAACAGCGCGGTTAACAGCCGCGTGCTCTACCATTGAGCTACCGAGGAATTTAAAGCCCAGCAGATTGGGCTGAGAAATTCTGGCTCCCCGGGTAGGACTCGAACCTACAACAGCGCGGTTAACAGCCGCGTGCTCTACCATTGAGCTACCGAGGAATAGGTGCATGCTCTCAAGCAACGAAGTTTATTATACGGACGAATCAGCTCAGGGCAAGAACTTTTTTAAGAAATTTTCCGACCCAGTCATTGGGGACGTTCTTAAACGACTAGTCATTCAAGAACGTCCCCAACGACTAATCAACCTGACGCCCAGGGTAGTCTTTTTGGGACGGGGCTTTTTTAGCTACCCAATCTCAATGAGCGGCTCAAGCTTTAAAGGCCCCAGATTGGGTAGCTAAAAAAGCCCCGTCCCAAAAAGACTACCCGTGCCCCAACTGCCGGCCCTTGTTACATGAAAGCGCCCTCAAGCGGATGTGCTTGAGGGCGCTTCTTGCATGACTAGCTTTCGATATAGTCTTTGAGCTTGCTGGAGCGGCTGGGGTGGCGGAGCTTGGCCAGGGTCTTGGACTCGATCTGGCGGATGCGCTCGCGCGTGACGCCAAACTCGCGGCCGACTTCCTCGAGCGTGCGGGGATGTCCGTCGACAAGTCCAAAGCGCAGCTCAATAACCTTGCGCTCACGATCGGCAAGCGAGTCGAGCACCTGGGTGAGCTGCTCCTGCAGCATGGAGAAGCTGGCGGCATCGGGCGGAACGATGGCCTGGGAGTCCTCGATAAAGTCGCCCAGCTGGGAATCCTCTTCCTCGCCGATAGGAGTCTCGAGCGACACGGGCTCCTGCGAGATCTTCTGAATCTCGCGGACGCGGTCGGCACTCATGTCCATCTCGGCACCGATCTCCTCGGGGGTCGGGTCGCGACCCAGATCCTGGAGGAGCTGGCGCTGCACGCGGACAAGCTTGTTGATGGTCTCGACCATGTGTACGGGAATACGGATGGTACGGGCCTGGTCGGCGATAGCGCGCGTGATGGCCTGACGGATCCACCACGTGGCGTACGTGGAAAACTTGAAGCCCTTCTGGTAGTCGAACTTCTCGACGGCGCGGATCAGACCGAGGTTGCCCTCCTGGATCAGATCCAGGAACAGCATGCCGCGACCGACGTAGCGCTTGGCGATGGAGACGACCAGACGGAGGTTGGCGCTGATGAGCGCCTGCTTGGCCTCGAGGCCCACGTTCTCGATACGAGTCAGACGACGCATCTCGGCGCGAGTGAGCTCGATCTCGCCCGCCTCGGCGGCCTCGAGCTTCTCGGTGGCCTCGAGACCGGCCTCGATCTTCATGGCCAGATCGACCTCTTCGGAGGCGGTCAGCAGGTCGACCTTGCCGATCTCCTTAAGGTACATACGAACCGGGTCACCGGTCAGCATCACCGTGGAGGCATCGATGCCACGCACGCGAGAACGCGAACGGGACGTGCGGACGGTGCGCTTCTTTTTGCTCTTGCAAGAACCCATCTCGGCATCGGCCTGACGGGCCATCTTAAGCTCATGATCGTCGAGCGAGCCGGAATCGTGCTCCTCGTCGTCATCGAAATCGTCGGTATCGGTATCGTTATCGTCATCGTCGACGTCCATGGGGGCGTCGTCGTTTCCGCTCGCGGAGATAATCTGGATGCCGCTGTTGCGCAGCGCGGAATAGACCGCGTTGAGCTGCTCGTCAGAAACATCGATATCCTTCAGGACGACCTGGATCTCGTCCTCGGTTACCGAAGTCCTGTTTGAGCCGTTGCCCATGAGCTTAGCAACGTAGGATTCCAGCCCAGTACCCGTGCTCTCAGTCTTATTTGGCACAGATTCTCCCTTCGTAGTCCACAGGACACATTACTTTAGCACACACTTACACGTCTATACCCAAAATTCAGACTGGATATAGCAGATAACATGCCGATTGACCACAACATCTAGGCCTGATCGGGACCCGCGGCCTCCAAACCAATCAACCGGAACGGATCGGCCACGCCGCCAATCGACTTCTGGAGCTCGCGCTGGCGCAAAGAATCCTGCGCGGCCTGCATGGTCAATACACGGCGCGCGTCATCGTCGAGCGACCGGTCCTGGCGCAGCTTGGCCTGGGCAGCCCGCATACGGCGCTTGATGGTGTAAAGCTCAAGCGTATCGAGCATAAAGACGATGTTCGTCTCGGTGGGGTGCTTGCTCGTCGCCGAGATGCGCCCGGCGCTGACGAGCGAAGCCGCCTCGGGACACACCGCGCGCGCGGCGTCCATGCACGCCGCGGGGTCGGTGCCCGGCGGCGTCGCGAGCACGGCCCACGCGATGGACTCGTGACGGGGGTCTACCCACTCAATCGAGCAGATGCGATCGGCGTACGTGCGGAATAGGTCGGGGTAGCTGGTGAGCATCGTCAACAGCTCGCGCTCCCCCGCCAGAGACTTCCGCTCCAGATCGGTCAGCACAATCGGCGTCGCCGGAACGGAAGCGGTCGAAGCAGACCCCGCGGGCGCCGCGTCCATGCCAGCAGGCACATCGATCGGCGGCATATCGTCGACGACCTCGACCGGCGCGGCCCCGTAGGCCTCGAGCGGCACATAGTCGTACGGTTCCTCCTCGACCGGTGCGGATACCGGCGGCGTCGTCCCCGACGCCCAGGCGCCGCGAGATGCCCCCTGCGGACCGGACACCCGACCGCCCGCGCTGCCTGCGCGCTCGGCCTGTGCCCGCTGGCGCTCGTAGTTCTGCTCGCGACGACGCTCGGCGTCCTCGCGCTTGGCGACATCGCGAAACACACGGCCCGAGCTCGAGCGTACCGTCTCCAAATCCAGGCCCAGAAGGTCGGCTATCTGGATAAAGTACGTATCGATCATGTAGCTATCGCGCAGCGGATAGATGAGCGTCAGCGCATCCTCGAGCGCCTTGGCGCGACCGCCCGGCGTGGTAATGTCGCTCGACTCCTGCAGTGAGCGGTACACAAAGTCCATGAGGGGCTCGGCGGCGGCGATACGCGCCTGCAGTGCCTCGCCACCATGCGCGGAGATGAACTCCATAGGGTCGTTGCCGTCGGGAAGCACCACGCAGCGCAGGTCCATCGAGTCCTGCTCGATAAACTGAATCGCGCGGCGCGCGGCCTTTTGACCGGCGGCGTCACCATCGAACATATACACGATGCGCTTGGCAAAACGGGTGAGCGTCTTTACGTGATGTTCCGTCAGCGCCGTGCCCAGCGTGGCGACGACGTTTTTGATCCCCGCCTCCCAGCAGGCGATGCAGTCGGTATATCCCTCCACCACGATGGCGGTATCCTGCGCGACGATAAACTCCTTGGCCCAGTTAAAGCCGTAGAGGTTTCTCTTTTTATGAAACACACTCGTCTCGGCGGTGTTGAGGTACTTGGGTTGGCCGTCGCCCATAATACGACCGCCAAAGGCGATGTTATGACCCTGTTCGTCAAAGATGGGAAACATCACGCGGTCGTAAAAACGATCGGCGAGCTGTCCGCGCCCGCGGCTCACGGCCACGTTGGCGTCGATCATCTCCTGCGGGGTAAAGCCCTTCTGCGACAGATGGGCCACCAACATATTGCGACCCGGCGCAAAGCCCAGGCAGTAGCGACGGCAGACGTCGCCACCCATACCGCGGCTGGCAAAGTACTCACGCGGACGGCTGTCCTTACCGCGCATGAGCATGGTGTGATAGAACTGGGCCGTCTCGGCGCACAGGTCATAGATGCGGGCGCGCTTGGTGCCGCGATCGCGCTGCGCGCCGGTATCGTGCAGCTCAATGCCGGCACGATCGGCCAGGTAGCGAATCGACTCGGGAAAGCTCAGGTTCTCGCGCTTCATGATGTAGGTGAAGACGTCGCCGCCCTCGCCACAGCCAAAGCAGTGCCACACCTGCGTAGCGGGGATAATGTGAAACGATGGGGTCTTTTCGCCATGGAAGGGGCAGCAACCCCAAAACTCATGGCCGCGGGGCTTGAGCTCAACCGTTTCCTGCACAATGGCAACCAGGTCGGACGCAGCGCGCACCTGGTCTTTCTCCTCATCGCTAATCACGGATGCCCACCCCCTGCTCACCCAAGTTATAACGGATATCGTCAATATTACCCTCGACGGTCGCGATAAGCTCGTCCAGCGAATCGAACACGCGCGAAGGACGCAGCCAACGCGTAAACGCCAACGAAACCGAACGTCCATACAGGTCGCCCGCATACCCGATCAAGTTGGCCTCGAGATGCGCCGAGGCGGCATCGTCGGCATACGTCGGCGGCAGGCCCACGTTGACGGCAGCAGGCCACACGGTATCGTCGACCAGCACAAGGCCCTCGTAGACGCCATCGGCAGGCAGCTGAATTCCGTTTGGCACCAGCAGGTTTGCCGTCGGAAATCCCATATCGGAGCCCTCGTGGCGACCGCGAATCACGCCGCCGCGCACCATATAGGGACGGCCGAGTAGATCGGCTGCCAGCTCAACGTGGCCCAAGCTCAGCTCACGTCGAATGCGGGTGGCACAGATAGCCTCGCCGGCCTCGCACAGCAAATTGTGCCCATACACGTCAACACCGCGCTCAGCGCCCCATGCCTGCATCTCGGCAACGCCCGAGGCACCGCCGCGGCCCAGCCTAAAATCGCTGCCAACGCGAATGGAGCGAATGTCGACAACATGCGCCAACAGCTCAAGAAAGCCCACGTGGTCGAGCGACGCTACCGCAGGCGTAAAGGGAACAGCCACCACGGCATCGACCCCAGTCTGAGCCAGGGCATGCAGACGGTCGGCCGTCGTCATCAATTTTTGAGCGGGCGCAGGGCTCACCACAACATCTGGATCAGGGTCAAACGTTACGACAACCGCTTTGCAGCCGTGGACGCGCGCATCGCGAATGACCGCGTCGATCAGCTCACGATGTCCCCTATGCACGCCATCGAACACGCCGATGGCAATCGAGGCGGCACCCATAGACTCGCAGTCATCAAAAGCATCAGCCAAAACGATGCGGGCCTCCGCCGCCGCGCCCACAAAAAATGTGCGCGCGAGCTCGCGAGGGTCCAGCATCATCGAACACCGCCGATCGCCTGCGGAAAGACGTGCTCCATCACAAAGCGACCATCCTCGATACGCGCCAAAGCCTTGAGCCCGCCATCGAGCACCAGCGCAAACGGTGCCTTCGACACATCGAAGCCGGCAAGCGCGCGATCAATAGGAATACGACGTCCGCACAGCAGATCGTCGGCAAGATTGCCCGGCAAGTCGACACGCGTGGCGCCGAGGGCCGCAATGGGGTCCAAGGCAAAGCCGGCAGCGGACTCGGCAGAAAGGTCCTCGACCGCATGGCAGGCACCGATGGAGACAATGCCAGAAGCGGTACGGCGCAGCGCGAAAATATGCGCGGCACTATCGCAGGCGCGACCCAGGTCGCGAGCGAGCGCACGGATATAGGTGCCCTTGCTCACCGAGAAGGCAACGGTCCAAATGCAGGAATCGCCCTCGCCACTCACGGCGATCAGGTCGGCAGAATATACCTCGACCGGGCGCGCAGGCAACTCAACGGCATTGCCCTCACGTGCAGACTTATAGGCGCGCACGCCGTTGACCGAAATAGCCGAAAACGCCGGCGGAACCTGCATCTGAGGGCCCAGCATGGCGCTCAAGCGCTCACGGGCATAGGCCGGATCGCGCAGCTCGGGTGCAATGGCAACCGTACGGATGGCCTCGCCTTCCGCATCGTCGGTATTGGTCTCGGCGCCAAACGAGATATCGGCGACGTAACTTTTGGTATCGAGGGTAAGCATGCCCAGCAGACGCGTAGCTTGGCCCACGCCCACCACCATGACACCCGACGCCATGGGGTCGAGCGTGCCGGCATGACCGACGCGCCGCTCATGGAGGGCGCGCCGGCATTGCGAAACCACGTCGTGGGACGTGCAGCCCACCGGTTTATCGACGGCGAGCAGCATATTCAATTGAGAAGGCGTACGACGAGCCATGTACCATCCAAAAAGTTAAAGCTCGACGGTCACCGAAGCGGGATCCTCCCCCACCAGCTCGGCCAGCATGGGAAGTGCCGCGGTGAGCGTCTCGAAAATCGTTCCGTTATTGGTAAAGCCGGCGGCAGCGTGATGTCCGCCTCCGCCAAAGTTGGCCGCAATCTCGGAGACATCCATGTCGCCCTTGGAGCGCAGGTTTCCGCGCACCTTGGTATCGCCCTCGATGCCCTTAAGGAACAGGCAGACCTCGACACCCATCACCGAGCGCACCACATCGACCAAGCCGTCGCACTCATCCGAAGTGACGCCACATTCCTTAAGGTCGCTTTCGTACGCGTAGCTATACGCCACGCGCCCGTGCGCGACCGTCTTGATGCGGCCCATGACGATGGACTTGAGGTGCAAGAACTCGACGCGCATGCTCTGATAGACCTCGAGCGCGACACGCGCCGGGTCGGCACCGTGCGCCACCAGGCGCGAAGCCGCATGGAACGCAGCGGCATCGGCATTCTGATACTGAAAACGACCGGTATCGGTAACCAGGCCACAGAGCAGACAGGTGGCGATGCGATCGCGAACGACAATGCCGCAATCATCCAAAAAGTGGTCGATGATCATGGCGCACGCCGCAGCATCGACACGCCTCAGGCTTACCTCGGCAAACTCCTCGCGCGCCGGATGGTGGTCAAAGCACACCACATGTTTGGAGCGGCGGAGCACGTCGGCCGAGTTGTTCAGACGCTCGACAACCGGCACATCCACCGAGATAAACAGGTCGGGATCGCCCGTAAAGCTCGAAGCCGGCACCAGACGATCGGCGCCTTCCATAAAGCGGTAAATACGCGGAACGGGATCGTCGTCTGCGAGCAGCAGCGCGATGTCCTTGTCGGGGAACGCCTTCATGAGCGAGAGACCCAAGCCCAACACGGAGCCCAGGGCATCGCCGTCGGGAGAGGTATGACCCGAGATCGCAATGGAGGACGCACCCTCGATAAGCTCGAGGATGCGTCGTTTAATATCTGCAGACTCGCACGAGACGAGGTCGGCGGAATTAGTCATCTAAAGCTGCCTCCTGGGCGGCATCCGCTATGGGATAGCCGTCCTCGTCCTTTTCGATCGCCAGCGTGGCCGGGACATTCTCCAGCGCACGCGTAATGCGCTCGGCCTCATCGGTCGAGCGATCGATGCGAAAATCGAGCTCGGGCGTGACGCGCCAGTCGAGCGAGCGAGCCAACAGGCTGCGAATGCGGCCCTTGGCGCTGGCGAGCGCCTCCATGACCTCATCGTAGCGGCTCGCATCGCACGACACGTACACGCGCGCGAACGAACGGTCCACCGCGACCTCGACCGCGGTCAGGGTGACCAGGTCGAGACGCGGATCGGAAACCTCAAAGAGAAGGATATAACCGAGCTTCTCGCGAAGCTGCTCGCCCAGACGGCGGGTTGCCTGCGTTTGCTTCATAGCGCTACCCCCTACTCGGTACGGGCAACCTGGTCGATACGGTAACCCTCGATCTGGTCGCCGGGCTTGATGTCCTGGAAGTTCTCCAGGCCAATGCCGCCCTCGGAACCGCTCTTGAGGCTCTTGGCCTCGTCCTTGTAGTGGCGCATCGAGGCGATCTTACCGTTAAAGACAACGATGCCGTCGCGCACCAGGCGCACGGAATCGGTCGCGGCGATCTCGCCCTCCTCGACGCGGACACCGGCGGCGATACCGACTTTGGGCACCTTAAAGGTGTCCAGGACGGTCGCGGTACCCGTGGAGACCTCGACCTCGGTGGGCTTGAGCATGCCGATACGGGCAGCGTCGAGCTCCTCGAGGCACTTGTAGATAACGTCGTAGCAACGAATCTCGACGCCCTCGCGCTCGGCAGCGGAGCGGGCCTTACCGTCGGGACGCACGCCAAAGCCAATGATGATGGCGTTGGAGGCGTCGGCCAGGACGACGTCGGTCTCGTTGATGGCACCGACCGCGGAGTGGATCGTGTTGATGCGGACCTCGGACTGATCCATCTTGTCGAGCGAGTCCTGAAGGGCCTCGATGGAGCCCTGGACGTCGGCCTTGATGATCAGGTTGAGCTCCTTGACCTCGGCGTCGGCGATGGTCTCGAAGAGGTTCTCGAGCGTGACGTGCTTCACGCGGCTCTGCTCCTCGATACGGGCCTTGAGCGAGCGCTCATCGGCCAGGGCGCGCGCCTCGCGCTCGTCCTCGAACACGCGGAACTCGTCGCCGGCGTTGGGGACGGACTGCAGGCCCAGGATCTCGACGGCGTCGGAGGGACCGGCCTCGGTGACGGCGCGGCCCTTGGGGTCGAGCATGGCGCGAACGCGGCCATAGGTGAGGCCGGCGACCAGCGTATCGCCCACGTGCAGGGTACCGCGGGTCACGAGCACGGTAGCGACCGAGCCGCGGCCCTTGTCGAGCTTGGCCTCGAGGACGTTGCCCGAGGCGAAGGTATCGGGGTTGGCCTTGAGCTCGAGCACGTCGGCCTGGAGCAGCACGGTCTCCAGAAGGTCGTCGATACCGATCTTCTGTTTGGCCGAGATGTTGACGAACATGTTCTGTCCGCCCCACTCCTCGGGGATGACGCCGTACTCGGTGAGTTCCTGGCGCACACGGTCGGGGTTGGCGCCGGGCTTATCGATCTTGTTGACGGCGACGACGATGGGAACGCCGGCGGCCTTGGCGTGGTTGATCGACTCGACCGTCTGGGGCATGACGCCGTCGTCGGCGGCGACGATCAGGATGACGATGTCGGTCACCTTGGCGCCACGGGCACGCATGGCCGTAAAGGTAGCGTGGCCCGGGGTATCGATGAAGGTGATCTTGCGGTCGTTGATCATGACCTGCGAAGCGCCGATGGCCTGGGTAATGCCGCCAGCCTCGCCGGCAGCGACGCCGGTGTGGCGGATGGCGTCGAGCAGGCTCGTCTTGCCGTGGTCGACGTGACCCATGACGGTGACGACCGGGGCGCGGGGCTTAAGGTCGGCGGGATCGTCGTAGAACGAGAAGGTGTTCTCCTCCTCGGGGGTGATGATCCTGATCTGACGGCCCAAGTCGTCGGCAACGAGCTCGACAAGGTCGTCGGACATGGACTGCGTCATGGTGAGCGGGGTGCCCAGCAGGAACAGGCGCTTGATGATGTCGTTGGCCGGAACGTCGAGCGCCTCGGCAAGCTCCTGGACGGTAACGCCCTGGGAGACCTTGATGGCGTCGAGCTCCTCGGGGTTCACGCCCTGGGCCAGCGCCTCCTCAATCTTGCGCTCCTCCTGAGCCCTAGCGGCCTCGCGCTCGCGCTTCTCCTTGCGCTTCTTGCGGCGACCGGTGGACTCGCGAGAGGCCTCCTCGACGGCGGCACGGGCCTCCTCGAGAACCTTCTCGCGGCTGTACTCCTCGGCCTCGCGCGCCATGCGGCTGTAGTGGTCCTCTTCGCTGTTGTGACCACCCTTGCGCTTCTTGCCCTTGCCCTGCTTATCGGGGTTGGGGAAATCCATGCCGGCAGCGACATTGTTGCTGGCATTGGTGCGATGGCTGTGTGGGCGGCTCTCGGAGGCGTTGCGGTCGTTGCGACGGCCGCCACGACGATCGCTGTTGCCGCCGCGACGGTTGCCGCGCTCGGCCTTGGCCTTGTCCTCGGCGTCCTTCTTCTCCTTGAGCACGGTCTCCTGTGCGGCGATCTGATCGAGCAGCGAACGGAAGCGCGAACCGGAGTCGGAAGCGGGAACGGCGCGGCGCTGGGCCTCGCGAGCAGCCTCCTCCTTTTCGCAGGCAAGGCGCTCCTGCTCGGCCTTCTTCTTGGCCTCAGCCTCGGCACGGGCTGCCTCCTCGGCGGCCTGGGCGGCGGCAAACTGGCGGCGCTCCTCCTCGCGTGCCTTCTCGGCGGCGATGCGCTCGCGCTCGGCCTCGGCGGCACGCGCTGCCTCCTCGGCGGCGGCAGCCTCCTCCTCGGCCTGCTTGGCGGCCTCGACTTCCTGGGCGCGGGCCTCGATCACCGAGGCAAGCTGCTTGCGGACCATGGCAACATAAGCGTCCTCCAGGGCGGAGGAAGCAGACTTAGCGGGAATCTTCATTTCGGCGAGGTGACCCATCAGTTCCTTGGAGGTCATGCCGAACTCTTTGGCCAGGGTGGACACACGGACTTTTGCCATATGACTTCACCTACCCTTTCTGGCACCTTGGGTGCCTAGAGACTGAACGAGCGTGGGATGTGCGCCGGAACCTGTCCAGCGCAACCGCGCGCTAGATCAGGTCCTCCGCATCATCGAAGGCGTCGGTGTCGTGGACACCGCAGAAACGGGAACCGGGACGGGCCTGGTTGCGGCACTGGATGCCGTCCTCGGACACGTACTCGCAACGACGGGCGTCGTCATCCTCCTCGTCACCGATCAGGTCGGCGGCAGGCTCCTCGTGAACGGGAACGTTCTTGAGGATGTCGGCGGCAAGGGTCTCGGACTTAATGTCGATGTGCCAGCCGGTCAGGCGTGCGGCCAGGCGGGCGTTCTGGCCCTCCTTGCCAATGGCGAGCGAAAGCTGGTCGTCGGGCACGATGACGCCGGCATAGGCCTTCTCCTCGTCGATAAGGACGCGAGTGACCTTGGCGGGCGACAGGGCGTTGGCGACGTAGACGGCCGGATCGGCATCCCACAGGATGACGTCGACGCGCTCACCGCGCAGCTCACCCACGACGGCGCGCACACGGCTGCCCTTGGGGCCGACGCAGGCGCCCACGGGATCCAGGCGGTCGTCGAGCGAGTGGACGGCGACCTTGGAGCGCTGGCCGGGCTCGCGGGCGATCGACTTGATCTGGACGGTGCCCTCATAGATCTCGGGCACCTCCTGCTCAAACAGACGACGCATGAGCTCGGGGTGGGTACGCGAGATAACGATCGGCGGACGGCTGTGCTCGCCGCGAACCGGCGGAAGCGTGGAGTTGGGGTCGCGAACGTCAATGATCACGGCCTTGATGTGCTGGTTGTGCAGATAGCGCTCGCCCATGGGGCGCTCGTTGCGCTCGTTCTCGTAGCGGCGCTGATCAAAGTGCGGAAGCTCGGCCTCGACGCCTTCGCGGATCTTGACGATCGTAAAGTCGGGTGTGGACTGCAGTACGGTACCGCTGATGAGGTCGCCGATACGGCCGGAGAACTCCTCGTAGATCTGCTCGCGGGCGGAGTTGCGCACGATGGCGTTGATCTCGGCCTTGGCGTGCTGGGCGGCGATGCGGCTGGTGTTCTTGGGGGTGACGTCGATCTCCTCGAACTCGGTGAAGTTGCCCTCCTCGTCCATGGAATCGTCGATCGGCTCCAGGCGGTAGACATAGATCTTGCCGGTGGTGCGGTCGATGGTCACCTTGGCGCCCCACTCAAGATGCAGGATCTCGGCATAGCTCTTGGCGAGCGACTGCTCCAGACGGTCGATCAGGTAGAGCTGGTCGATGTGCTTCTCCTGGCAAAGCTCCATCAGGGCGGACATCATGTCGGATGCTGCCATGTTAGTTTCCTTCCTTCGCGGGCTTGAAGTCATAGACGGGCTTCAACTTACACTTTTTAACATCGGAATAATCGAGGGTGACAGACTCGCCGTCCTCGAGCTCGAGGGTTACGTTGGTCTCGGTCGCGGCAGCAATCTTGCCGGAGTACTTGCGACGGCCCTCGGTGGCGGTGGAGGAAAGCTCGCAGTCCTCGCCCACAAAGCGGGCAAAGTCACGCGGACGGCGCAGCGGGCGCGCCATACCCGCGCTCGACACCTCGAGCGTATAGCTCGAAGAGATGGGGTCGAGCTCCTCAATCACGTCGCCGACCCACTTGGTGTTGGCCGTGACGTCGTTGAGCGACAGGCTCTGACCCTCGGCACCCTCGATACGCACACGCACGCAGGGGGCCTTGGTGGCACCCACGAGCTCAACGTCGACAATATCGACATCGTGCTGGGGAGCGACGACCTCGAGCGCGTCGATGATCGCCTGCTCGGTCTTGGTCTTGACCATTGCGGCACCTCCATCCATACAAAAAAGAAGCGGGGCCGAAACCCCACTTCTTTCAATTACAACTTCATTTGCAAGCAAACTATACCAATACCTGCGAAAACGTGCAACCATAGCACAAACCCGCAGGTCAGCGTGAGCACAGGTTCTCCACAAGAAATAGATAATTGGATGTAGTCGCAAGTATCCATATCCAAAAAGAGGGACGACCCAGCCGGATCGTCCCTCGTCTATTGTGCATCAACTATATGCGCGAGGTTTACTTAACCACCAGGTTGACCAGCTTGCCGGGCACGCAGATGGCCTTGACGACCGTCTTGCCCTCGAGCCACTTGGCAACAGCGGCCTCGGCGGCAGCCTGCATCTCCTCGTTGGAGGCATCGCGGGCCACATCGATGCGGCCGCGGACCTTACCGAGCACCTGGACGACGATCTGCACCGTGTCCTCGATGGACTCGGCCAGGTCAAACTCGGGCCAGGCGGCGGTGTAGGCGTTGCCCTCGCAGCCGAGTGCCTCGTGCCACAGCTCGTCGGCCCAGAACGGGCAGATGGGGGCAAGGACGCTCACGATGTCCTTGGCCACGCCGTAGCACAGTGCCTTGTCGCGCGATGTGCCCTCGGTGGCGTTGAGGTAGGCGCTCGCCGCGTTGACGAGCTCCATGACGGCCGAGATCGCGGTGTTAAACTGGCCGCGATCGAAGTCCTCAGTGCACTTGGCGATGGTGCGGTGACGCTCGCGATAGAGCTTCATCGCGGTCTCGTCGAGCACGGACTTGTCGAAGGCAACGTTGGCATCACCCGACTGGACAAGCTGCCACACGATACGCCAGGCGCGCTTGATAAAGCGGTTGGCACCCTCGACGGCCTTGGGATCCCAGTCAAAGTCCTTCTCGGGCGGGGCGATAAACAGGATCGCCAGACGCATGGTGTCGGCGCCGTAGGGCTCGATAACCGAGCTCGGAGGCACGACGTTGCCCTTGGACTTGGACATGGTGTCGCCGTTCTCGTCCTTGACCATGCCCTGGCACAGCAGGTTGGTAAAGGGCTCGTCCACGCTGAGCAGACCCAGGTCGCGCAGCGCCTTGGTAAAGAAGCGGCTGTAGAGCAGGTGCAAAATGGCGTGCTCGATGCCGCCGATGTAGTTATCGACGGGCATCCAACGGTCTGCCGCCTCGCGGGAGAAGGGCAGCTCGGTGTTGTGCGGGTCGGTATAACGCAGGTAATACCAGCTGGAGCAGGTGAAGGTGTCCATGGTATCGGTCTCGCGCTTGGCCGGGCGGCCGCAGACCGGGCAGGTGGTCTCGTAGAAGTCCTTGCACTCGGCGAGGGTCTCGCCGGCGCCCAGGTCCAGGTTCTCGGGCAGCGTCACCGGCAGCTGGTCCTCGGGCACGGGCACAATGCCGCAGTGCTCGCAATGGATGGCCGGGATGGGGTTGCCCCAATAGCGCTGACGGCTGATGAGCCAGTCGCGCAGGCGGAACTCGACCTTGCGACGACCGCAGCCCATGGCCTCGAGGTCGGCCACGATGGCAGCCTCGCCCTCGGAGTGCTTACCGCCGCGCATGCCGGTGTACTTGCCGGACTGGACGAGCGTGCCCTCGGCAGCGTGGGCGCAATCCCAGTCGACGGTCTCGGCATGGAAGGTATCGATGGTCTCGCCACTGGCCTCGACGGCAGCGCGGTCGTCATCGTCCAGGATGATCGGGACGATCGGGAGGTCGTACTTGCGGGCAAACTCAAAGTCGCGCTGGTCGCCGCAGGGAACGGCCATGACGGCGCCGGTGCCGTAATCGGCAACGACATAGTCGGCAACCCACACAGGAACCTTCTCGCCGTTGACGGGGTTAACCACGTAGCGGCCCGTAAAGGCACCGTGCTTCTCGAGGGTGCCCTGGGCACGCTCGACGGCAGAGATATGCTTGGAGTCCTCGACGATCTTGGTCACGGCCTCCTCGTACTCCGTGCCCTCGACGAGCTCGTGCAGACGAGCGTACTCGGGAGCCAGGACAAAGAAGGAGACGCCAAAGAGCGTGTCGGCACGCGTGGTGAAGACGGTGATCTTGCCCTCGTCGCCCTCGATGGGATCGCCGTTGGCATCACACAGGGTAAAGTCGACCTCGGCGCCCTCGGAGCGGCCGATCCAGTTGGCCTGCATCTGCTTAACGCGCTCGGGCCAGCCGGGGAGCTTCTCCAGATCGTCGAGCAGCTCCTGGGAGTACTCGGTAATCTTGTAGTACCACTGCTCAAGGTCGCGCTTCTCGGGCTCGGTGCCGCAGCGCCAGCACTTGCCCTCGGTAACCTGCTCGTTGGCCAGAACGGTCTTGCAGTTGGGGCACCAGTTGACCGGGTTCTTCTTGCGGTAGACCAGGCCCTTTTCCCACATCTTCTCAAAGATCCACTGACCCCAGCGGTAGTAGTCGGGGCTGCAGGTCTTGACCATGCGATCCAGATCGTAGGAGAAGCCCATGCGCTTCATCGTGGCGAGCGCCTGGTCCATGTTCTTATACGTCCAGGCGGCAGCCTGCGTGTTGTGCTTGATGGCGGCGTTCTCGGCGGGCAGGCCAAAGGCGTCAAAGCCAATGGGATGCAGCACGTCAAAGCCGCGCATACGGGCCTGACGGGCCATGGCATCGCCGATGGTATAGTTGCGCGCGTGGCCCATATGCAGGTCGCCCGAAGGATACGGGAACATCTCGAGCACGTACTTCTTGGGCTTGCTGGCGTCGGTGTCGACGGCAAAGAGGTTGGAATCCTCCCAGGCCTTCATCCACTTGGACTCAATGGCCTGCGCGTCGTAGGCAGGGATCTCGTCCTTATGATCTGTGCAATCGCACATATCAGCTCCTTTAATCTTAGCTGGGGTCGGTCGGCTTGGCTTTATTCGCTACTGCGGACAGTCCTGCGCAAGACGAAGAGCACATTAAGTGCTCTTCTTTGCGTGCGGAACTTGTAGCGAACAAAGCCAAGCCGACCGACCCTAAGGTTAACTTGACTGATGATAGCAAATACGACAAGCGAGATGCCTGCGACTTGCAGGCATCTCGCTTTATCTTAATAACGTGGTTGGAACTCAACCTTTATATGCGGCTCTTATCCTATCGATAAGACACAGACTGCTGCGAATCCTTGACGACTACGTCGTGGGCGCCGCCTTCGACGATCGAGGTCGAGCTCACCAGGGTCAGGCGTGCCTTTTCCTGGAGCTCGGGGATCGAGAGGGCACCGCAGTTGCACATCGTGGACTTGATCTTGTAGAGCGTGCCGCCCACGCCGTCCTTAAGGGAGCCGGCGTAGGGAACGTAGGAGTCTACGCCCTCGACAAAGCTGAGCTTTGCGGCGCCGCCCAGGTCGTAGCGCTGCCAGTTGCGGGCACGCGCAGAACCCTCGCCCCAGTACTCCTTCATGTACTGACCGTTGACGTTGACGCGCTCGGTCGGGCTCTCGTCAAAGCGGGCAAAGTAGCGGCCCAGCATCATAAAGTCGGCACCCATGGCAAGGGCGAGCGTCATGTGGTAGTCGTAGACGATACCGCCGTCGGAGCACACGGGCACGTAGACGCCGGTCTCCTCGTAGTACTCGTCGCGAGCGCGGCAGACGTCGATCAGCGCGGTGGCCTGGCCACGGCCGATACCCTTGGTCTCGCGGGTAATGCAGATGGAACCGCCGCCGATACCGACCTTGATAAAGTCGGCACCGCAGTCGGCCAAAAAGCGGAAGCCCTCGGCGTCAACGACGTTGCCGGCACCGACCTTAACATCCTCGCCGTAGTTGGCGCGGATCCACTCGATGGTGCGCTTCTGCCACTCGCTGAAGCCCTCGGAAGAGTCGATGCACAGGACATCGGCGCCGGCCTCGATGAGCAGCGGCACGCGCTCGGCATAGTCGCGGGTGTTGATGCCGGCGCCGACCATGTAGCGCTTATCGCCGTCGAGCAGCTCGTTGGGGTTGGTCTTGTGGCTGTCGTAGTCCTTGCGGAAGACGATGCCCATGAGGTGATCGTTGTCGTCGACGATGGGCAGGGCGTTGAGCTTGTTGTCCCAGATGACGTCGTTGGCAACCTTGAGGCTGATGTTCTTGTCGCCCACGATGAGCTGCTCACGCGGGGTCATGAACTCGGAGACCTTCTTTTGGTGGTCATCGCGGCTGGGGCGATAGTCACGGCTGGTAACGATACCCAAGAGTTTGCCCTTGGGAGTGCCGTCGTCGGTGACCGGCATGGTGGAGTGACCGGTCTTTTCCTTGAGCTCGATGACCTGCTCCATGGTCATGTCGGGGGTCAGCGTAGAATCGGACTGAACGAAGCCGGCCTTGTGATCCTTGACGGCCTTGACCATGGCGGCCTCGGACTCGGGGGTCTGGGAACCGTAAATGAAGGACAGGCCACCCTCGGTAGCGAGCGCGACACCCATGTCGACGCCCGAGACGGACTGCATGATGGCGGAAACCATGGGGATGTTCAGGGTGATTGCCGGCTTCTCGCCGCGCTTAAAGCGGGTTAGCGGCGTCTTAAGAGAGACGTTGTTGGGGATGCACTGCGAGGACGAATAACCAGGGACCAGCAGATACTCCGAAAACGTGTGGGACTCACCGGGAAAGAACGTAGCCATGTTTCTCCTTTTTCCATGCGACCGGTCGGCTGCAGGCCTCGTAGGACCCAGCCCAACCTTGGGCGCCCAATACTGGGCAAGTATCTTAACGCACTTTAACTGCTACAATGCATGATTTAAGAAGAGCACACGAGGGCTTAACACAGGCTTTGCGTTTGCCCAGCAGACACTTTAGCGGAGAGACGTGGAGCGCATGGAGTACAAGACGACGGCAAAACTGGTCATTCAGTCGTGCGACAAAGATCTGCCGGGCGTGTTCGGCCACGGCTGCGTCTTGCTGCTGCAGGGTATCGCCCGCGAACACTCGATCAACCGTGCCGCCAAGAGCATGGGCATGGCCTATTCCAAGGCATGGCGCATTGTGAACGAGGCCGAGGGGCAGCTGGGGTGCAAGCTCATCGAGCGCGACGGCGCCCGCGGGAGCTCGCTCACCCCCGCCGGCGAGCGAGCCATAGCGGCCTACGAGGAGCTGCAGGCAGAGATCAACGAAGTCATAGCCGCAAGGGCCAACGACCTGATCGACACCATCAAAGAGTAGCTAATTTGGGACGGGGCTTTTTTAGCTACCCATCCAGAGCATTCTTAACTCATAGCCAAAAATTGACATTGGGTAGCTAAAAAAGCCCCGTCCCAAATTAGCTACTGTCGGAGGGCGTTATCGAGGGCGGCGGCTACCGTCAGGGGATCGTCGGTGCCGGCGAAGAGGCGGATGGTGTCCCCCTGCTTGCCACGTGGGGCCGAAAGACGCGTCGTTGCACCGCCGGCGAACGATGTGCGAAACTCCCCCGGCAAAGCGTCGAACAACTCTCCCGCGCTACGCTCGATAAGGTCAAACTCAACTGCCGGGCCAAAGCCATGCTCGAGGATTCCCGTTGCAACCGCATGGTCAGGATGCGAGCTCAGCCCGGGATAGCGCACGTTGCGCACCATCTCGTTCGCGGCCAGATACTCGGCCAGCGCACGGGCTCGATCGAAGTGAGCCTGCATGCGAGCGTTAAGCGAGGAAAGCCCGCGCTCCAGCACGTCGGCCTCCTCAGCAGAAAGATCGAGCGCCGACGCACCGCAGCCCGCAAACAACGCATGCGCGCACTCAGCCGCGGCATCCACACGATGGCGCTTAAGCTGCGATCGCGCCACCGAAGCGGCAACGAGCTTACGCGGGGCCTTACCGGCACACACGCGGTCGAGTGCCTCGAGCGACAGCACGGCGCCCAAGCTCAGCGGATTGCAGCCAAAGACGTCAGCCACGGTGTTGTCAACAACCAGCAGTGCATGGGCCTCACGCGCGGCGCGGCCTAAAGCGCGCAAATCGGGCACACGCAGACCGAACGCGCCAATGGAGTTGGCGAACCACCACAGGTGCGGCCCCTCGGCATCAAGCGAAGCATCAAAGCCCTCGGACGCAGCAGCAAACGCCTCGGCGGACGGCGAGCCCACCAGCACGACATCGCAGCCCTCAAAGCCGCAAGCAAACGCTTCGGCAAAGTCATCCGCAAAGGCCACCAGGCGATCGCCGGGACGCACAATCCCCAACAGAGACAGCGCCGCCGGCACATGCGAGGCTGCAACCAGTCGCGCCTCGCGCGCGCCAGCCCTTGCAGCCCAGGCCTCTTCTAGCTGTTGTGCGTCCACGTGACACCGTCCCTTCAAAACAAAAGCCCACGATGCGGATGTTTCCCCAATCTACTCGCTAGGGTTCTAGCCGTGGTATTCGCCGTTGTATTGGATGAGCGTTAGGTCCTCCACGCCATCGAGGGCACGGATGGCGTCGGCATAGGGCATATCCACACCGTCAGAGAACACCTCGACGGCCATCTCCACCTTGTCGCCGCGCATAGTCTTGGACTTAACGGTGAACTTGGTGCGCCCAAACGCGCGCACGATATCGTCGCCAGTGGTCTGGTCCGTGTAGTGAATGACCATCATGTACACGCGCGACTTGTCCTGGCGGCTCGCAAAGCCGGCGATCATCAGCACGATCACTGCTGCCGTGAGCCCCACGAGTGCATACATGCCGGCTCCCGCCGTAATGCCCGTGGTAATGGACCAAAACAGATACAGCAGGTCGAGCGGGTCCTTGACCGCCGTACGGTAGCGGACGATGGACAGAGCACCGACCATACCGAGCGAGATGACCACGTTTGTCGAGATCGCGAGCGTGACCATGCAGGTGAGCACGCACATGCCCACGAGCGTCACGGCAAAGCTACGCGAATACACCACGCCGGTAAAAAAGCGCTTGTACACGTAATAGATCAGGATGCCCATGGCGAGCGCCACGAGCAGTGACAGGCCGATCTTGGCAGGGTCGACCTGACCAAACGCCTCCAAGACGGAGTTCTTAAAAAAGTCCCTGGTGCTCATGGTCTAAATATCCCCTCGGTTCTCAAAATCCGATTCCCAGTAGTTAAAACCGCGCAGGTAGGCGGTCTTTTCGTAACACAGGCAGTACTTGGAAACCGCCGTAAGCTCGGCCGCGCCCGGCGGCACCATATCGCGCACCAGCTGCGGACAAAACTCGGTAAACTTGACCTCCATCACCAGCTTGCCGGGCTCCAGCACGGGCAGCGCGGGCAAGGTCGCGTCAAAGATGTCAAAGCTACCCACCGCGGCACGCACGTTCATGTCAAACGTAATGCGCACGGTGCCCTCATCCATCACCCACGGCTCGCGCTCGTAGTCCACGATGGTCCGCGGGCGCATCATGTTGCAGATACACTCGATGTAGAACTCGCGGCAGAGTTGGTGCGGGCTCCTCAGCAAAAAGCCGTAGTCGCCAGCCAGGATCTGCTCAAACTCGCCGCGCGTGAGCGGCGCGTCCTCCTTGTAGATCCAACTGCCGTACTTCTTTTTGCGCTCGAGCTTAATCACCCTGTCGCTGCCGTTATAGATGCGCACGCGATACTTTTTGCGCATGAGAATACCGGCGTCTTTTTCCTCGTAGGCCGAGTTGCAGTAGTCGTCAAAGTACAGGCTGCGAATGGTGTAACCACCCGAGCGCGCATGCTTGTCCAGTTTAAAAACCGGCGCCATGCGACAGGCAAGCGCGGAGTGCTCGCCCTCGTTAATGAGATATTTGAGCTCGTGGCGATAACGCTCCTGCGTGGCACGCGCAGGCGGGGCCGCCAGGCGCTCAAGCAACGCGCTAGCCCTCCTCATACGTGTCCTCCACGACCTTACCGCCGTCTTGCACGTAAAAGCACTTCATGCCGTACTGCTTGCCATCGTCGGTCACATAGCAGTCAAACGCATCTTGCGTATAGCCGTCGGAGTTGGTGGCACGCACGCGTACAAAATACTGACCGGTATCGGGCGCTTCGCACGTCACCTCAGGCAGCAGCACGTCTTCGGCCTTAAAAAGCACGTCATTGATGGCGTAGTCGCGCGCAAGCTCCACGGTATAGCGAATATCGCGCGCCTCAAAGTCGTACGCGGCATCCCAGTTCACACGCAACTTGCCGTTTTCAATCTGCGGCACGCCAATGTAGAACGGCATGGGCTTTTTATAGCTTTCGCAATAGCTCTTGTAGTTCTCCTCGATCTCGGAGGGAATCGCCGCGGCGATCTGCTCGTATTGGTCCTTGGTGACAGGCAGATTGTCGATATCGGGCGAGGCAAAGACCAGGGATTCGGTAACCTCACGGTAGTGCTTGATCATCCTGGCCAGACGTTCCTCGGTCAAATACGAGCGCAAGTCCTTGACGGCACGGTCGAGTTCGCTGCGGAACGACTTACTGCGCAACGCGCGGTTAAACAGCACGTTGCCCCAGTAGTTGCTCACGCCGCGCTCCCAGTTCACAAAGTCCGAGAACCCCTTCAGGCTCAGCTCAAGCTTACGCAGCATGCTGTCGTTATCCCAAGCCAAAAAGTACCAGGTATTTGAGTTGAGCGGGCTGTACAGATAGCAGTTACGGCTCTGCGTATCGCAGTTGCCCGTCAGGATCTGAAACGCCAGCCAATAGACCAGATTCTCGGTATCAAAGTAGGTCGCAAGCACGTCCTCGATCTTTTGAGTGTCATCGTTGAGCGCATCGAGCATCTCGATGAGCTTGGTGTGGTCCGAGTCGCCCTTAATCTCGAGCATGCTCTCAAAAGCCGCCTGGTTGTAATCGGGATCGTCGGCAAGCTTAATGATGTCCTCATAGCGACGGAACTCAAAGAAGTTCAACTTGTACAGGTGTCCATTCTTATCTAGGCCATGTGCCTTAAGCGCCGTCTTGTTGAGCTGCTCGACCTGTGTAAACAGGCCGTAGTCCTCAAAGGTGTCGTTGGACTTTTCGGTCTGGTCGCACACCCACAGGTGCACAAACTGCGTGCGCAGGCCCATCATCTGGGGAATGCCACGGATCAGATCGTAGGCCATCTTGTTACGGAAGCGCAAGCCCTCGCCCATGTGCTTGTTAAGCGCAATCGCGCGCTGCTGGCGCCAGGTACCCTTGCCCTTTTTGAGCTCCACCTTGTAATTTTTCTGAGCATAACGGCTCGACGTCTGACCGCGCACTTGCACGGTAGCATTGGGCGCTTCCTCGCCATAGCCAACCTCGCCGGCAACTGGGCCGTCTTCGTCGCCCGCCTGCAAAAGGCCCATAACCTGATAGCGCGCCGCGCCCATGTCGGCATAGTCGTACACCGAGTACGTATTGATCTCGGCCCAGCTGTGGTCGGTGTTCTCGGAGCTGTTGCCGCGCGAGACCGTCAGGTACATGGTCACAATGCCCGAGTCGTCGTAGACCTCGTAGAGCTCGTCCTTGTCGCGCAGGTGCTTGACCTCATTCGAGGCCTCGGCCTTGTTAATCTTGCCCTGCTTTTTGACCTTTTTGGTCGAGGATTCGTCCTGAGACGAGCAGCCCGAAAGCAGCAGCGCACCGGCAGCCGCCTCAAACAGGCGACGGCGAGACATCATCCTATCGGTCATCAGAACCTCCCCAATGGTTGCGATACACACGGACCACCGTGCGTTCAAACGCGCCATGCGGCTCCCGCTCCATGCGCTGTTCCTCATAGCGCCCCTCAACATGCTCGAGCATGCGGCCCAACTCGGTAAACCAGCCTTCTTTGTCGGTCGCCACCATGGGCTGCTGGCTCAGGATACGATACGGCAAGTTGGCAGTATAGGTGTCGAGTCGCAGCAGCGCCACGATAAAAAACACCGCCGCACCCAACAAAAAGCCAAAGCCGTAAAACTGCTGCGGCAAGAGCAGCGACACGGCAGTCGCCAGCCCCGCCACACCGGCAAACAGGCCCGAGGCCAGCACGGCCCCTTTGTAGTCGGTAAAGTACAGCAAGATGAGCATCACCGTATTGCCCACGGCATACAGGCCATAGCCCACACATAGCGTGCGAAAATACCCGTGCATAAGACTGTTAAAGCCCAGCGGCAGGGCCGAGAGTACCGTGGTCTCGAGCGAAATGACCGCCGCCGTCACAAACAGCTGCTTGAGCGCGCAAAAGCGCAGTTCGCTGTTGAGCGTGGAGAGCATCTCCTCCTCGGCCACCACAATATCACCCACTACGCCGCCGTCGTTGAACAGGCTGTAGTAGTCGCGGTAGCGCGGATAGAAGTTGACCTCGACCGAGACCACAAAGTTGACGGTCGTCACCAGGATCGTCAAAAACGCGATGAGCGCCGGTACATCGTGGTAGGGCGCGCCATAAAACAAGCCCTTGACTTGCACGCCAATGGGACCGGCCGAAATAATTACCAGGTGCGCAAAGAGCCCCAGGTTGGTAAACAGGCCCGTGAGCGCCAGCGGCATAAACTGATCGAGCCAGCGCAAAAAGAGCCAGGGGCTGCGGTCGCTCTGTGGAAAATACCGGTACAGCAGCACCACGTCCCAGGCGAGCATGACGCCGTAGCCCAGGGCGATTGACGCCAGTAGGCCCTCGACCGGCGGCAGCCCCAGCGCCAGCGCAGCCAGGGCGCACAGGCACGCCACGCCAATGGCAGCCACAAAGCTGCACAGAATGCCACGGTAGTCCTTGATGGCCGTGAGGTAGTTCATGCCGTTCCAGTTGACGATCATAATGTTGAACAGCCACAGGCACAGCAACCCCTGAAGCAGCGTGGCGCCCGAAAACAGCAAAAAGACGCCGTAGAGCGCCGTGCCCGTAACCAGCATGATGGCGTTGGAACCCCAAAACGAGGGCAAGACCTCTTCTTCGCGCTCGGCAAAGAGCATGTCCGCCAAAAAGCGCGTGACGGGCATGGAGAAAAAGCTTGTAAGCGTGAGCGACGCCAGCAGCGTATAGGTCACCATGCACACCAGCAGATCCTGGTTGGCGCGGCCCACATCCCACAGACCGCACAGCACCAAGATGCCCACCTGGAGCAGCACGCCCAGCAGCATGGGGCCCGTGCACACAATGCCGGCGTAGCCATAGGCGCGCATCGTGGCAAACAGACCCTTGCGCCTAAACAGGCGTTTAAGCTCAAAACCGATTCCGGCCACCGGCTACTCCCCCTCTCTGGGCAAATCATACGCACGCGCCGTCTCGTCGTACAGCGCGCGATAGTTGGCGAGCATCTGCTCGTGCAAAAAGTACGTGGCAACGCGACGCTGGCCGCGCTCCCCCATCTCAATGCGACGGGCACGGCTTGCGCACATGCGCTCCATGGCATCGGCCAAGCCCTTGCGATACATAGGCGGCGTCACAAATCCCGCCACGCCAAAGTCGTCGCCCGGGGCGCCTTCGAGCAGCTCACGGCAGCAGCCCACCTCGGTCGTCACGCAGGGACGACGCGCGGCAAGCGACTCCAGCACGCTGAGCGGCTGGCCCTCGGAGATGCTCGTCAAAATGGTAAAGTCCAGCTTTTCCATGTACTCGACCACGTTGACGCGGCCGGTAAAGATCAGGTCGCGCACGCCCAGGGTATCAACCAGCGCGTGGCACTCGGCGCCGTACTCCTCGTCGTCCACGCCGCCCATGATATGCAGGCGCACCTTAGGGACGCGCTCGTGCAGCTCAAAGAAGGCATAGATCATGGTCTTGACGTCCTTGATGGGCGCCAGGCGCACCACCGCGCCAATGTCAACCCAGCCGTCATCGGGCTTTAAGGGAATGTCCTTAAAGCGGTCGAACTGAATGCCATTGGGAATGACCAGGCATTTATCCGCATCGCAGCCCATATCGATCTGCGTCTTGCGGGCATTGTGAAACAGGCTCGTCACGCGAAAAGCGCGACGGTAGATCTCCTCCGAAAGCAGGTAGAAAAAGCGAATCCAGCGGTCCTTAAACGACGGCACCACCCAGTCGGCGCGAATGATCTCCTCCTCGCGCTCGCGCGTGTAGATGCCGTGCTCGGTGAGCAGCACCGGCGCATGGTGAACGCTTGAACCCAAGCAGGCGAGCAGGCCGCCGTAGCCGGTCGAGATGGCGTGGTACACATCGGCCACCGGCACCTCGCTGCCCAGCAGGTAGAGCACGGGCAGCAGCATGGAGCGCATGGTATGGAATGCGTCGGCAAAAGGCGTGTAGGGGTACTCGGCCAGGCACACGTCGCGAAAGATATCCATAAACGTTCGGCTCTGCAAAAACGAGAGCGGATGCACGCGACGACGCTGGAAGATATCGAACAGCATGTCCCAATCCGGATTAGAAAGCGACACCAGGCGGCGCAGCGCCTCGCGCTCGCGGTCGTTAAAGTCCGCCTCTTCCTGCTCGCCCGAAAGGCGCAGGGCGTCGTCCAGAAACACCTCGTGTACCTCGACAACGTTTTTGGGCAGCTCGTAGACAAACTTGCCGCGGTCGGCCGCTTGCGCGCCAATCACCCACAGCACAAACTCGTGCTCGGGCATGGCCTGTATATAGCCATGCATCCAGGTGGACACGCCACCGTGCACATAGGGGTAGCAACCTTCGAGTACCAAGCAGATTCTCATTTGTCGCTACCCTCCTTGCGCGCAATGGTCACCGTCTTGTCCGTAGCTTTGACCAGGTACAGGTCGCCCGTCAGATGCTTAATCTCGCCACCCGTGACTGCACCCGGCTCGCCGTTATTGGCGCGGAACATGAGCCACGCCTCGTCGTGAAAATTGCCCAGGTTAAGCGTCCAGGCATCCGCATCTGTATCCACGCTCACCGTCACGGACGAAAAGCGCTGGATGGCGCCCGAGCATTCCGAGCCGGTCTGGCGACGCAGGTCGGGCGCAGACTTGGTAAGCCAGTCCAGGTAGTCGGTCAGGCCGCCCCTATAGATCTCCCAGCCTTGCCTGGCGCCGCGATCGGGATCGAGCAAGTCGTCCGGGTGCATAAAGTGCGTACTCACATAGTGCATGTTGAGCTCGGACACGGCAGCCAGGCGCATATAGGAATCGTCGACCATGCCGCCCGAGACAATACGCGGCTGCTCCACGATGCCATCGCTCGCCACGCTAAACTCCTGCACGTACGGCAGGTCGGTGCCATCCTCAAAATACGTACTGGCGATGGTCTTAATGCGCGGCACGTCCTCGCCAATAATCTTGCGAGCGCGGGCCGAAAGGATATTTGACGGCGGCACGTAGACCGAACCGTGCGCGTTGGGTAGCACCTCGTCCTGAAAGGCGATAAGCTCGTTGAGCGATGCAACAAGCGTCTCCTTGTTCTTCCACGTCTTGTAGTCGTACAGCGTGCCATAGTCGGTGTCCCAGAGCGCCAGCGGCTGATGGTTGTAGCCGTGAAAGCCCAGCTCTCCGCCCATCTGCAGCAGCATGCCGCCAAAGTAGCGAAACTGCGTGGTATCGGCCTGGCGCGCGGGCTCGGTCCGATTGACCGCGTCCTCGTAGTTTTCGATCATCACACCGGTATAGCGAATGCCGTATTTTTGCGCGAGCTTTTGCAGATCGGGCCACCAGACCTTGGCATAAAAGTCGGCGATGGAAAGCCCGTAGTCGCGCTTGATGTAGGTGCCGTCGCCCGAGGGCACGGGGCTGGGAAAGTCGTCCAGATAGAAGACGGCGCTGTTGATGACCGGGTAGGCCGTGACATCGCCGAGCAAGCTGATCGCCGCGGCGTAAAACCCGCGCATGACCTTGTCGTAGACACCGATATTGCACACCACGGTGCGTCCGCTACCGCAGTCATTGGACCAAATGAGCGGCAAGCCCGCATCGCCGGTCTTAGCCCACACACGCGCCGTCTCGCGCAGCGAAACCGAAAGCGACGAATCAAAGGGGTCCGAGAGCTCGTAGCGATCTCCCCCGCCCAGCATAAAGTCCTCGCTCGGCACAATGCTTTCGGCTTTTACATAGTCGTATCCGGCCGAATCAATGCCAAGCTTGGGGGCAATCACCTGCAGGTAGCTCGAGTTATCCGGCGTCATGGCGAGCATAAGCGAACCGCCGGCACTCACCCAACTCATAATGTCGCTCAGGTGCGTACCGAGCCCATCGAGCGACGGCATGAGCAAAATCACGCGATCGAAGGACGTCAGCGAGGGAATGGCATCCGCGCCGTCCAGGGCAAGGTCCACGTCGCGGTGCGCAATCTTCATGTCGAGCAGAATCTGGTCGAACTGCTCCTTTACGTCCTCGACGTCCGCTTGGTCGGAATCGGTAATGATCAGGCACGTGGGCTTTTGACCAAATATTGCCGAGGAGGCCGGCACCGCATCGTTGGCGGCAAGCATCCCCAGCTTATGCTGGCCCGCACTGTACTGCACGCCGGTACGCTCCACCAGCAGCACGGCGGCCATGGCAATAAAGACCGCCCACACCACGAGCAGTCCCATCCAGCGAAAATGGCCCGCACGGTCGCGGATACGCTGCACCACGCTCATCGGGCCTCCTCCCCGCCGCGCCAAAAAGCCAGCTCCTCGCGGTTGGCGGCGCTCAAGTACACATGCTGTTTGTCGATCGCATCGATCACGCGGTGGACCTCGTCACCGTCGCGGCGCATCACGGCCAGGCGCAGGCAAAGCATCCAAACCTCCTGCTCCTCGGGCGCGTCGAGCACGAGCTGGTCGGTCACGGCCTGCGCCTCGTCGATCTGTCCGACATCGGCCAGCGCCGTCGCATACCGAATACGCAGCTCAAAGGTGTCCTCGCGCTCGCAGCGGCGCGCAAGCAGACGTGCGTACTGTTGGCGCTGAATCTGAGCCACGCGCCCCTCAGCCAAACCCGAGTCTAAATACTCACCAAGAAAATCGCAGTATTCGTTGAGGTTTTGCGCAGTCGGGTCGGTCTTAAAGGCACGCTCCAGCTGCTGCAGTTTAAGGTCGGACTCCTTGGAGATCTGCGCCACCGCCGTCGCGGCATAGTGCGCCACTTCAACGTCGTCGTTCAGCTTAGCCGCCTGCAGCTGCGCCAGGTACGCATCGGGCTCCTCGGTAAGCATGGAGAGCATGAGGCGGCGCCGGTCTGCCGGGTCGTTGACGATGAGCGCCTCCTCGAGCGGGATCACGCCCGCATCGGCTTCACGGTCGTGCACCAAGATGCTGCGATGCAGCTCGTCGTTAATGCGCAGCGACTCTAGCGTGGCGTCCTTAAGGTCCGCGCCAAACACGGCGCTACGCGTGATAAGCAGCACCACCAGCAGCGGTCCCCACAACGGCACGAGCACCATCACGGCCAGCATATGCCCGCGCACCGGCAGCAGGCCCAACTTCATAAGCGTCCACAACACCAGACAAACCAGCGCATGAATCAGCAGCAAGACGGCAGCAACGACAAGCGAGATCAAGCGACATCCCCCTCACCGTCACCGGTGTCAGCGATGTGCTGCAGAAGCGCCACGATGTCCTCGCCGTCGACGGGCTCCACCGCAATCCGCTTCGCGCTCAGGCGCTCGCGGATAATGGGGAGGTCGCACGCCTTTGCCTGGCGCATAAGCAGGTAAAGCACGTCACCGTCGACCAGGCCCGCTGCATCGCTCTCGCGGATTGCCGACCCAATTGCGCCCACCAGCTCGCCGACAGGCTCCATGCCCGGCACCACGCGCAGGAGCAAAAAGCTGCCCATCTTGCCATCCGACAGCGCCTGCTCGGCCGCGAGCTCTTGTCCAAAGGCCGCCTGTTTGAGCACGCACGTGCCATCGACGCAGCGTTTATCCTGCGCCACCGCCTCATAGTCAAAGGCACGGCCCAGCGCGCTTTCGACCAGGCCGCACAAGATGCGGAACAGGTTTTGGTAATAGAGCGTCATTTGGTTCTCGGCCGCACGACGCACAAAGATCAACACGGCGGGCGCCCCGTCGCGCTCAATCGTATATCCAAACATGGGAAGCCCCGGCGTCAGCTCGCGATTGACCCACAGGTTCGAACGACCCCCGCCGCCCAAAAGGGGTGCAAGTTGCTCAAGCGTGAGCGAGCGCGTGGCGTCTTCGGCAATCACGGGACTCGCCGCCACCAGACGTGCAAACGCCCCGCCCGAAACGTGGTAGATCGTCACCGAATTGTTTTCGAGAATCTCACCCATGAGCTCACAGCACTTGCGGTAGATGTCGCGCGGGTTGAGCACGTCGAGCTCTTGCGTCACGGCAAAGATCTTGCCAAAGCTATCGTGACGCCCCACAATCTGGCGCTTGTAGGTGCGCTTGTCCTCGATAGCATCGTGATAGAGCTGCGTGAGGAACGTATTGCGATTACGCACGAGCTCGTTTTGGTCGCGCTCCACCTTAATGGCCTCGTTGTTGCGCAGCTGCACGTAGCCGCATACGGCACCCACCACAAAGTACGCGATAAACGGCAGCCAGTTGGACGGCTCGTAAAAGAGGCCCTGGAAGGTATAGCCATACTGGGTAAAGTAGCTCACAGCCAACCCAACCGATGCCAGCAGCGCCGCAGCCAGACCAAAGTCCAGGCCATACAGCGTGCCGATGAGCACGACGTAGAGCAGGCGATAATCGAGCACGTTGAGCTGGGCAGATTGCGAGAACAAATACTCCAGCACCTCGAACAGGACCCAGGCAACGCCCGTCTCCAGGCATTTAATAGGCAGCGTGTGCATCTGGATGCGGTCGATGGCAGCGCGCAAGGGGTTGATCTTCCCTGCGCGACCAGCATCCCAGCGAGCATGAATGGTCGAAAGATCACGAAACGGGTCGTAGCGCTGAAACCAGCCATAGCGAACGCGAACGATATCGCTGACGGGCAGGGCATAGCCGGCAGAATCGCCATAGGCAACTGAGAGCCCTGGGAACAGCGCCTTGAGGGCCTCGCCCACCTCACCTGACGTGTGATGGAAGGTATCGGCAACATCGAGCGTCTCAAAGGAGGCGTCCCAGCTGTCAAAGATGCGATGCACCAGCACCGCGAGCTCCTCGGCACACAGCAGCGGAAACGGCGCGCCCTCCGCGCCCTGCAAAGCGACCGATCCGGTTGAGCACGCGTCGAACAGCGGCACCAAAAACGGATCATCCAGCGCGGCAGACGCGGTATACAGGAACGGCACGCGCAGGATCTTGGTTTGAACGCCCTCGCGAGCAGCGTAGTAGCGGCACAGGTCGTTGGCTGCGCGCGCGATAATGCCCTTGCCCGTTCGCCCCATGGTATCGGCGGCACCCGCGGCACCCACGGGCCCCGCTACATACAGCAGCTGGACCCGGCGACCCGCGCACGCACGAAAGACCGAGCGCAGCAGCTCGATATCGCCCACGATATCGGTATGCGGGGTAAGGTAATTGGATAGGTAGACCACGCGGTCGAACTCGTAGGCCTGCTCCAAGTGCTGGAGGAGCTCATTCCACGAGGCATGAGGCGACGATTCATCGCGGCGCGCTTCCGCGGCAGCGACGACCTTAACATGGTCCCCGGGGAACGCCTTGGCACAAAAGTCATCGTCAACATATGCGGTGTTGCCAACAACCAGCACCTCCATGGCGCATCCCCCTTAATTCCATATTTGCCATAGTCAAACATGCGTATTGTACGCCGTCAACGCGAGCCGGGACGCCTTTAAGGCAGTTTTAAGAACATCTTCAGAGGATGAAAACCAAGCACCCAAAGGCAAAGGCACGATAAGAGACCACTCGGAAACAACCTTTAGAGCAAATTGACCTAAATCTCCCGAACGACGAGCCCGCCCTCCAGCATGAGCTTGCGTGCGCGGTTGCTGCTACGTCCAGCAATACCAAGCGAAGTGCCATAGTAATCAAGAAGGGCGAGCACCTTAGCCACCTCTGACTCGCGAACACCCTTGGCGCCGCATTGTCTGTTCCATCCCTTGCCCCCTTAACTTGCGTCCGCGACACACACGGATGCAGGGGCGTTAAGAACAGGCTTCTCGCTCGCAGCTACGCGCAGTCGCAAAAGTACAGGTTTTCGTATCTTTCGACGAAGCTCGTTATACGGGTAAATTCAGATCGTTTTCCCAGCTTGCGCAAATTGCGGCGCGAGCGGGCACATCTCCATACCCCACTTCAAAAGCCTGTACCTTTTTGCACAACAAAAAAGGCGACCGCCCGCGAGGACGATCGCCTTTGTTAATTCTTGTATTGATTGTGCTAGGCGCGGGTCTTGATCTCCTCGAGCACCTTCGCAACAAACTCGTCAACGCTCATCTGAACGGTCTCGTTGGAGCGATCGCGGACGGAGATGTTGCCGGCCTCGACCTCCTTCTCGCCCAGGATGAGCATATAGGGCACGCGGTCGATGCTGCGGGCCTCGCGGATCTTGTAGCCGATCTTCTCGTCGCGGTCGTCGCAGACCACGCGAATGCCGGCCTCCTCCAGCTTGGCGCACACCTCGTGGGCATAGTCGCGGCTCTTCTCGGAGACCGGAAGCGCCTTGACCTGCACGGGAGCCAGCCAGGTGGGGAACTTGCCCGCAAAGTGCTCGATCAGAATGCCAATAAAGCGCTCGATGGAGCCAAAGCACACGCGGTGCAGCATGATGGGGCGCTTCTTGGTGCCGTCGGCGTCCACGTACTCCAGATCAAAGTTGAGCGGCATCTGGAAGTCGAGCTGGACGGTACCGCACTGCCAGGTACGGCCGAGCGAGTCCTCCAGGTGGAAGTCAATCTTGGGGCCGTAGAAGGCGCCGTCGCCCTCGTTGACCTCGTAGTCCATGCCCAGCTTCTCCAGAGTGGTGCGAAGGCCCTCTTCGGCGCGAGCCCAGTCCTCGTCAGAACCCATGGAGTCATCGGGGCGGGTGGAAAGCTCAACGTGATACTTAAAGCCAAACTTCTGGTACACAGAGTCGATGAGGTTGACCACGCCCACGATCTCGTCGGTCAGCTGGTCGGGACGCACAAACAGGTGGGCGTCGTCCTGGTTAAAGCAGCGCACGCGGAACAGGCCGTGCAGGGCGCCGCGCAGCTCGTGGCGGTGCACCAGGCCAATCTCGCCGGCGCGGATGGGCAGCTCGCGGTAAGAGTGCGGCTTGGAGGCGTACACCAGTACGCCGCCCGGGCAGTTCATGGGCTTAATGCAGTACTCTTCGTCGTCGATGACGGTGGAGTACATGTTGTCCTTGTAGTGGTCCCAATGGCCCGAGGTCTTCCACAGCTGCTTGTTCATGATGAGCGGCGTGGAGATCTCCACGTAGCCGGCCTTGTGGTGGATCTCGCGCCAGTAGTCCAGCAGCGTGTTCTTAAGGATCATGCCGTTGGGCAGGAAGAACGGGAAGCCGGGGGCCTCGTCGCGCATCATAAAGAGGTCCATCTCGCGGCCGATCTTGCGGTGGTCGCGCTTCTTGGCCTCCTCCAGCATGTGCATATGCTCGTCGAGCTCTTCCTTGGTGGCAAAGGCGACGCCGTTGATGCGGGTGAGCATCTTGTTGTCCTTGTCGCCCTTCCAGTAGGCGCCCGAGACACCGGTGAGCTTAAAGGCCTTGAGGGCCTTGGTGTAGCAGATGTGAGGGCCGACGCACATGTCGATGTAGTCGCCCTGCTGGTAGAAGGTGATGCGGGCGTCGTCGTCCAGATCGCCGATGTGCTCGACCTTGTACTTCTCGCCGCGCTCTTCCATAAGGGCGATGGCCTCGGCACGGGACTTCTCGTACACGGAGAACTTGAGGTTCTCCTTGACGATCTTTTTCATCTCGGCCTCGATCGCGGGGAAATCGTCCTCGCTGATCTTGACGCCCTCGGGCAGGTCGACGTCGTAGTAAAAGCCGTTGTCGGTCGCGGGGCCGTAGGCAAAATCGGCCTGGGGGTACAGGCGCTTGATGGCCTGCGCCATGATATGCGCGGCGGAGTGGCGGATGACGTGCGTGACCTCGTCCTGCGGGAGCTCGGCCACCGAACCGTCATTGTAGAGTGCCTTCATGGGTATGTTTTCTCCTCTCGGATGCCTTGTGCAAGTGCTGCTTGGCGCCGTGCAGTGTGCATTGCGCTTGCCGGCGCGTGCGTTTTGACTTGCATCATTATAGGCAGGTTACCTAGGTATACAAGCGCCCGCCGCACCTTAATGGCACGGCGGGCGAATTTCTACGCATGCTTCATCGCGTGGGGGCGGGGCTGCGTGCGGCTTGCGCGCGGCGCGCGGGGCCCGTGGCTTGCGGCCGGCCCGGCGATGGATGCGCTACTGGATGCGAGTTCGGCAGTAGGGGCAGACCTTCCAGTGCGCGTCGAGCGGGCGATGGCAGCTGGGGCACACGTTGCGAACCTGGGTGTCGCACACCGGGCAGACCACAAAGTCCTTCTCGATGGGCGCACCGCACTGCGGGCAGGTGCCGTACTGGGCAAGCTGGCGCTCGCGCAGGGCCATGTCCAGCTCCTGCTCCTCGCGGTCGGCCGCATAGGAGTGCGGACGCAGGACCAGGTAGGCAATAAGGCCTACAAACGGGACGAGGGCAATGATGCCCCATGCCACGTAAGCGCTAGCGCCGCGGCGGCGGGCGTCAATAAACACATAGACGACCGACAGCACGTACAGGGCGATGATAAAGCCAACAAAGGCATAGATGACGCCCATAAGCTGCGGCGACATGAGCTCGGAGATGTACTTGGACATTACGGGTACCTTTCGGGGTAGTTACAACTCGAGTTAGTGTAACACGGGGGTTAACGATTTGGCAGGTCGCAGGCATGGGCGGATAGAAACATCTCAATCTGTAACAGGTGAGAGCGGAATCCAGGTCCAGATGTTACATAATTAGACAAACCGTTCTCTCCCAGACTTAAATCTCAATCTGTAACATCTTGACTCCAAAATCAGTCCCTACTGTTACAGATCAAGATGAACGGTGAGCCCCCCGTTAAATATCTCAATCTGTAACAACTAGGGGCCAGAAACCCTTTTATCTGTTACAGATCAAGACAAAGGAAAATGTCCAATCTCAATATCTCAATCTGTAACATCAACTCGGCAAAAACAGGTCTAACTGTTACAGATTTAGACATTCGAAACCGACTGATGGGTTCATCTAAATCTGTAACATCTAGACCCCAAAACGGTCCCGAGATGTTACCGATCGAGACAGATGACCTCTCCCTGACTTTAAATCTCAATCTGTAACACATAGGACCGATTTTCTACTCTTACTGTTACAAATCAAGACAAACAGAGGGCCCGCCTGGCAAACGTCTCGATCTGTAACATCTGGAACCCAACTCTTCTGCTTACCGTTACAGAACGAGACAAACCTTTGACAACAGGGGTGCCAGACGAGGTCACCGATTGACCTGAGTCTCCCCTCGCCTGCCGTTGGCGGATGCAGCGGGGCTGTTCGCCGCATTGCCGCTGCGCGGGGGATGCGCACACCGTAGGATAGCCTTATTGACAGCCTGTCAACTCGTCTTGGAGGCACTGTGACAGAAACGTTTGATATCGCGATTGTGGGCGCGGGCATCACCGGATGCGCCATCGCGCGGCAGCTCGCACGCTATGACCTGTCCATCTGCGTGGTCGAGGCGGCCAACGACATTGCCCTGGGCGCGTCGAAGGCCAACGGCGGCCTGGTGCACGCCGGCTACGATCCGGCGCCGGGCACGGTTAAGGCCCAGGTCAACGCCCGCGGCTGCGAGCTATATGGCACGTGGGCCCAGGAGCTGGGCTTTTTGTTTTGCCGCACCGGGTCCATGGTGCTGGGATTTAGCGACCAAGACCGCGCGCAGCTGGAGCAGCTGCAAAGCAACGGGCTGGCAAACGGCGTACCCGAGTTGGCGATCATCGGGGCCGAGCACATCCACGAGCTGGAGCCGCGCGCCAGCGCCCAGGCCACGTACGCGCTGTGGTGTCCCTCGACCGGCTATGTCGATCCGTTTGAGGTCGCCATCGCCGCGATGGAAAACGCCGTAGCCAACGGCGTGACGTTTGTGCGCTCCGCACCGGTGGAGACGATCGAGGTAGCTCCCGGCGCTGGCGACAAGAGCGGTGACGGGACCGCTCGTTTTACGCTGGTGACACCGGCCGGTGATGTGCGCTGCCGCTATTTGATTAACGCGGCGGGCAACGGCGCCGCAGACATCTCGCATATGGCGGGCGCCGAGGAGTTCCAGATGGTCTGGCGCCAGGGCAACATTGTGGTGCTGGACAAGGAGCCGCGCGCACTCATGCCGCTCTACCCCGTTCCCACGCCGGTTTCCAAGGGCGTCATCGTTACGGGCACCGTCCACGGCAACACGGTGATCACCGCGACGGCCGCTGTGCGCGAGGCGGGCGACACGCAGACCTATGCGGGCGACGTAAACGCGCTGTTGAGCGGCGCGCGCAAGCTGGTGCCCGATCTGGATACGCGCCGCGTGGTGCGAACGTTTGCCGGCGGGCGTCCGGTCATTAAGGGAACGAACGACTTTTTTATTGGACAGTCCGCCGTGGTGCCGGGGCTGTTCCAGGCCGCGGGCATTCAGTCGCCGGGCGTAGCGAGCGCTCCGGCCATTGCCGAGCGAATGGAGCAAGTGCTGCGCGAGACGGGTGTTGCTTTGCGCGAGCGGGCCGATTGGGATCCGATTCGCCGTGCGCCGGACGACTTCGACCGTGCGCCGCTTGCGCGCAAGGAAGAGCTGATCGAGTCCGACCCCGCGTGGGGGCAGATTGTCTGCCGCTGCGAGACGGTGCCCGAGGCCGAGATCGTGGCCGCGATTCGACGCCGCCCGGGTGCGGTCTCGGTCGAGGGCGTCAAACGCCGTTGCCGCGCCGGCATGGGTCGGTGCCAGAGCGGCTTTTGCCAGAGCCGCGTGGTGCGGATTCTGGCCCGCGAGCTGGGCTGCGATCCCAGCGAGGTGCTGCTGGAGGACACTGGCTCGTGGCTCGTTGAGGGACCTTTGAAGGGGGTGCGCTAGGATGGCGACGAGTATCGATATGGGTGCGGTATCGGGCGTCGAGTGCACTTGCGCAGATGCCGACAGGGCATCAATTGCTGCCGGCGCCGTGCAGACGCAGGCGTTCGACGTAGTCGTTATCGGCGGCGGACCTGCCGGCATGGCGGCCTCACTTGCCGCACACAAGGCCGGAGCGCGCGTGGCCATCGTGGAGCGCGAACAGCACCTGGGCGGCATCCTGCGCCAGTGCATCCACCCGGGCTTTGGCCTCTCACACTTTAAGCAGGAACTGACCGGTCCCGAGTACGCACAGCGCTTTATCGACCAGGTGCGCGAAACCGATATCGCACTGTTCCTGGACAGTATGGTGATTGGGATCGACTCAAGCGAGGACAAAGTCGCAGGCACGGGCGCAAGTGGCGCGGCGAGCGAAGCCTCGGCACACACCGTCACGCTCATGAGCCCCGCCGGCATGTTGCAGCTCACCGGGCGCGCCGTCGTCCTTGCCATGGGGTGTCGCGAGCGCACGCGCAGCGAGATCAAGATTCCCGGCAGCCGCCCCGCCGGCGTGTTTACCGCCGGCCTGGCGCAACGATACATCAACATCGACAACCTCAAGCCCGGCTCGCGCGCCGTCATTTTAGGCTCGGGCGACATTGGGCTCATCATGGCGCGTCGCTGCACGCTCGAGGGGATTTCGGTCGAGGGCGTGTACGAGCTTATGCCATACGCCAACGGCCTGCGCCGCAATGTGAAGAACTGCCTGGACGATTTTGGCATTCCGCTGCACCTGTCCACCACCGTCACGCGCGTGATTGGGCATGACCGCGTGGAGGCCGTCGAGGTGAGCCAGGTCGACGAAAATCTGGCGCCCATTCCGGGGACCGAGCACATCGTTTCGTGCGACACACTGCTGCTTTCGGTAGGTTTGATTCCCGAGAACGAGCTTTCGGTAGGCGCGGGTGTTGAGCTTGACCCGCGCACGCGCGGCGCCGTGGTGGACCAGATCCTGCAGACGGGCGTGCCAGGCATCTTTGCCTGCGGCAACGTGCTGCACGTGCACGACCTGGCCGATAACGTGACGGCCGAGTCCGAGCGTGCCGGTGCGGCTGCAGCGGCGTACGCGCTGGGGACCGGCGCGGATGTCGAAACGGGCGCTGGCTGCCAGCTCACGGTCTCCCCTGCCGGCATCGCCGGCTACGCGCTGCCGGGACGCATTACGGCCGTGGCACTCACCAGGCTCAACTTCCGCGTGCGCCGGCCGGTCGATGCCGCCCGCGTGCGCATTCTGGCGGGCGACGAGGAACTGCTTACGGGCAAGGTCCGCGCGTTTAAACCGAGTGTTATGGAAAGCTTCACGCTGCCGGCAAAGGTGATACAGCGAGCGCTCGACCTGGGTGCCAGCGAGATTATCCTTTCCGTCGAGCCCGTCGAGGAGGCATAGCCATGAGCACAAATGCGATCGAGACGCTACAGTTCAACTGCACCACCTGCCCATCCGAGTGCCTCCTTACGGTGGAAGTGGAGCGCGGGGCCGACGACCGCGTGGCGACGGTGCGCGCCGTGACCGGCAACAGCTGCCCACGCGGCGATAAGTTCGCACATCAGGAGCTCACCTGCCCCATGCGCGTCCTCACTACCACCGTGGCGGTATCAGGCGGCGACGAGGCGCTGCTGCCCGTCCGCACGGCCGAAGCCATCCCGCTCGAACTCCATGCCCAGACCATGGACCTCATCCGCGGCCTAGTGGTCAAAGCCCCCATCCGCATGGGCGATGTAGTCCTCCCCAACCTCCTAGACACCGGTACCGACCTCATCGCCAGCATGGACATCGACCCGGCCTAAGCAGCTCGTTTGGGACGGTGCTCTTTTAGCTACCCCGTCATCCACCCCGCCCCTCCTCAATTGCGGTGAAATAATTCCCGATTTCCGCCAAAACCCCGGCATCAAGGAACTATTCCACCGCAACTTGCCTTGGGATCGGTATTTAGCTTGTGCCTACTTTAGTGCCATTTCAAAACTATGCCGGATTACGGGGCTGATTCGGAGACCCCCACCCATACCGGCAATTTTCGATTTTTGATAAGCCTTCTACCTGCGGTTTTAATTTCGCGATTTTTCCCATGGTCAAGTAATACAGGTCCAGCCCCGTAATCCGCCATAGTTTTGAAACCAGCCCATTTGGGACGGGACCATATTGACTACTTTTACCTATCAGCTCGCATGTTTGACGCAGCTAAAATAGCCCCGTCCCAAATTGACTACCCTGGCATTGGGGATACCATGGTGGCAACCTAACGAAAGGACGATGTATGGCACATGTCGATGACCAGCACGTGGCACGCGTGCTCGATGCGCTCGAGGCTCAGCACCCCGGCGCGCAGCTGCTCGTAAACGACCCGTGGTCGATTTATTACCTGACCGGCTTTTATGCCGATATGTTCGAGCGTTTTTGCGGCGTACTGCTCGCACGCGGTAGCGAGCCCGTGATCTTGGTCAACGCGCTGCATCAGCTGCCCGAGTATGACAATGCCCGCGTCGCGTACCACACCGATACCGACGTCGTGGCCGACGCCATCGCTCGCGAGGTTGATCCGACCAAACCGCTCGGCATCGACACCGTCATGCGCTCCGGCTTCTTGATGCCCCTCATGGAGCGCCATGCCGCGAGCGAATTCTTCCTAGGCGATTTTGCCGTGACCGCCGCGCGAACCTACAAAGACGCCGCCGAGCAGGAGCTTATGCGCGTGTCCTCGGCCGCTAACGACGCCGTGATGGCCGACGCGATCGAGCTCGTCCACGAAGGCGTGACAGAGCGCGAGATCGCCGACCAGATGCTTGGCCTGTATCGCAAGCACGATTGCGAGGGCTTTAGCTTTCCGCCCATCGTGAGCTTTGGCGCCAACGCCGGCGACCCGCACCACGAGCCAGACGATACGGTACTCAAGCGTGGCGACGTGGTGCTGTTCGACATTGGCGGGCGTCGCCGCAACTATTGCTCGGACATGACGCGCACGTTCTTTTGGGGCGAGCCGGACGAGGAGACGGCACGCATCTACGACATCGTGCGCCGCGCCAACGAGGCCGCCGAGGCGTTCATCGCCCCGGGCGTGCGCATGTGCGACCTGGACCGTGCCGCGCGCGACGTGATTGAGGACGCGGGTTATGGCAAGTACTTTACGCACCGTCTGGGACACTCGATCGGCCTGCAAGACCACGAGCTGGGTGACGTCTCGCTCGTCAACGAGCAAGTCGTGGAGCCGGGCATGACGTTTTCCATCGAGCCGGGCATCTACCTCCCCGGCCGCACCGGCGTCCGCATCGAGGACCTTGCCCTGGTCACCGAGAGCGGCGTCGAGATCCTCAACGCCTACCCCCACGATCCGGTCCGCCTAGACTAGGCAATGCGGCAAAGGGACAGCCCCTTTGCCGCATCACATGAATGCCGCCACGAAATGGGCCTATCTACTACGTTTAACCCGCATGGGGCGACCATGCGGGTATTTTTTGAAAATTTACAAGCCTTCTACCTGCGGTTTTGATTTTGCGATTCTCGGCATGGTTGAGGGTAGCCGGTCAAACGTAGTAGATAGGCCCATTTCGTGGCGAGCAGGCAAACTAGCTACCCTGCGGAAGGGATCTAGCGTAGCAGACCGGCAACTTCGCCGGCCAGGGTGATGGTGCCTGCCGCTATGAAGGGCTCGCCTGCGGCCTCAAAGGCTGCGAGGGCCTCGGACACGCTGGGGTACACGCCTGCGAGCTTATCGGAATCCACCAGGGCAGCAAGCTCCTCCGCCGGCAGGGCGCGATCGGAATCGGTCTGTGTGACGACCACGCGCGGGAAGGCCGGGATCAGCACGTCGACGATACCCGCCACGTCCTTGTCTGCCAGCGCGGCGCACAGCAACGTGGGGCGGCTCTCTACGCACGGATCGATCTCGTCCAAGGCGCTCACAAAGTTCTCGCAGCTCTGGGGGTTATGGCAGGCGTCGATCAGCTTGAGCGGGTCGGTTCCCAGCACATCAAAACGGCCCGGCGTGGGGCAGCCCATAAGCGAAGCATCAAGCGCCTCGTGGTCGAGCTCGCGACCCAGATACCCCTCGCAGAGCATAATCGCGCACGCGGCATTCTGCGGCTGATACGCCGGCTTAACCATGCTCGACGTATAAATCGTACGCGTTGTGGTACAGCTAAACTCAACCGTATCGCCCACATTCGCCGGCACCTTGGTCGTGGCGTGGCTCACCACCAGCGGCACCACACCACACTCGCGACAACGGTTGTCCATAACGCGCTGAACGCTCGGCTCATGCGTGCCCTCGCCCAGCACAACCAGGCGTCCGGGCTTAATGACGGCGGCCTTCTCCCCCGCAATGGCCTCGAGCGTATCGCCCAGAATGCGCGTGTGATCGAGTCCGATGCCCGTGATGGCAACGGCAACGGGATCGGTCGCGCTCGTGGCGTCCCAGCGACCGCCCATGCCGACCTCGAGCACGGCGACATCCACGCGAGCCTCGGCAAACACCACAAGCGCGGCGGCCGTCAGCAGGTCAAACGGCGTGATGGTATAGGCACGCTCCCCCGCCACCACGCGGCGCGCATTCACTCGATGCCCCGCCTCAACAGCAGCAGAAACGCCACGGGCAAACGCCTCATCGCTCACGACGTGCCCATCGACCTCCATGCGCTCGGGATAGCGAACAAGCTGCGGCGACGTATAAAGCGCAGTCTTGAGCCCCTCGCCGCGAAGGATAGCAGCCGAAAAACGCGTCGTCGAAGTCTTGCCATTGGTACCGGCAACCTGAATGCAATCAAAGTACTCGTCCGGCCGCCCCAGCTCATCGAGCATATCGACAACCGTCTCGAGCAGAGGACCAGCATCCCCAGAAATCCGCCCCGTATCGGCAGCAAGCCCCACAGCCTCACCAAACGAAAGCAAATCAAACTCAAAAGGAACGGTATACAAGCCAGAACGCTTAGGCATTTTCAGAACCGCCATTCATAGAAAAATAAAACAGTATAGGTTGAGGATAGTCAGCGAAAACGCCTCTGATGAGCCAAGGTGCCGTGAAACAAGGGCGCATAGGGCTTATGCCCATGCGCCCGAAGTTGAACGGCAGATTGGCCATCAGAGGCGTTTGCAGCGTCGAGTCAGCCGCCGTTCGTTAGAACGGCGGAATAGGTGTCCGCAGCGGAGAGCAAAGCGTCGGGACGCGCCCCTCAGTAAGCCCTACGAGAAGTCAGCAACCTGAGCAGTCAGCGCCTCCAGGATCTCCTTGAGCTCAGCTGCACGGTCCCTCTTCTTCTGGACCACCGCGGGCGCGGCCTTGGCCACAAAGCCCTCGTTGGCGAGCGTCTTCTCGCAGCCGGCGAGCTCCTTCTGGGCCGCGGCAATCTCCTTCTCCAGACGTGCCTTCTCGGCCGAAAGATCGACCTTGCCCTCGAGCACCACAAAGACCTCGACGCCGCTGTCGACCACGGCGATGCTCGCGGCCGGCTTCTCAACATCGGTACCCATGACCAGCGAGGCGGTATTGGCCAGCGGCTCGATGGTCGAGCGCAGGCTCTCGAGCTTCTCGATGTCCTCGGCACCGGCACGCACGACCACGTCGAGCTCGGCCTTGGGGCTCAAGCGATAACGCGAACGCGTGGCACGGGCGGCAGAAACGACGGTGCGACACAGCTCAAACGCGCGCTCGGCGTCCTCGTCGACATACTTGACATAGTCGGCAGGCTCGGGCCACTTGGCGATCATGAGCGCCTCGGCGCGGTCCACGTTGCCCTCGGCGTCCAGGTCGAGCACGCTCGCCGGCATGTTGTCCCAGATCTCCTCGGTGACAAACGGCATGAGCGGGTGCATCAGGCGAATAGAGGTATCGAGCACAAAGATCAGGTTTCGCTGCGCCTGCAGACGGCCCTCGCCCTTCAGGCGCGCCTTGGTGACTTCGACGTACCAGTCGCAGACCTCGTTCCAGAAGAACTGCTGAACACCGCGGGCCATGTCGCCAAAGGTGTAGTTCTCGATGCCCTCGGTAACCATCTTGACGGCCTTGGCCAGACGACTGAACATCCAGGCGTCGGCCGGCGTCTCTACGACAGGCTCGCCGGGCGTGTAGCCCTCCATGTTCATAAGCAGGAAGCGGCTGGCGTTCCAGATCTTGGTCACAAACGACTTGGCCTGCTCGGTACGCGGGCTGTCGATAAGCTTCTTGGTCTTCTTATCGATGTTCGCGTCAAACTTGACGTCCTGGTTGTTGGTGCAGAGCGTCAGCAGGTTGAAGCGCATGGCGTCGGCGCCGTACATACCGATGAGGTCCATGGGGTCAACGCCGTTGCCCTTGGACTTGGACATGCGGCTGCCGTCCTTGGCAAGAATCGTCGGGTAGATGACGACGTCCTTAAACGGCACCTCGTCCAGGAAGTACAGCGAGCTCATGACCATGCGGGCGACCCACAGCGCGATGATGTCGCGCGCGGTGACGAGTGCCGTCGTGGGGTGATGTCCCTCGAGCAGCTCCGGCTTTTGGGGCCAGCCCTGCGTGGCGAAAGTCCACAGCTGCGAGCTGAACCAGGTGTCCAGCACGTTCTCGTCCTGATGCACGTGATGACCGCCGCACTTAGGGCACACGTCGGTGTCCTCGGTAAGGGCATCCTCCCAGCCGCAGTCCTCGCAGTAGAACACGGGAATACGGTGGCCCCACCAAAGCTGGCGGCTGATGCACCAGTCCTTGAGGTTCTCCATCCAGGTGGTATAGGTCTGCGTCCAACGCGCGGGGTGGAAGGTCACCTTGCCGGAGTTGACGGCATCGAGCGCCGGCCCCTTGAGCTTGTCGACGGCCACAAACCACTGCTCGGACAGCCACGGCTCCAGTGCGGAGTCGCAACGGTAGCAGTGCATGACGGAGTGATCGTGATCCTCGACGTGATCGAGCAGGTCGTGCTCCTCAAACCACTTGATGACGGCCTCGCGGCACTCCTCGCGGGTCATGCCGGTAAACTCGCCGTAGCCCTCGACGACCACCGCATGCTCGTCAAAGATGTTGATCTGCGGCAGGTCGTGGGCCTGACCCATGGCGTAATCGTTGGGGTCGTGGGCCGGGGTGACCTTGACAAAGCCGGAGCCAAAGTTGGCGTCGACATGCCAATCCTCAAAGATGGGGATCTCACGGTCGACGATGGGGAGCTTGACGGTCTTACCCACAAAGGCGGCCTTCTCGGGGTCCTTCGGGGAGACAGCCACGCCCGTGTCGCCGAGCATGGTCTCGGGGCGCGTAGTGGCGACGACGATGTAGTCCTGGCCGTTGACCGGCTCGGTCAGCGGGTAGCGCAGGTGCCACAGGTGACCCTTCTCGTCCTTGTACTCGGCCTCGTCGTCCGAGATGGCGGTGGTGCAGTTGGGGCACCAGTTGACGATGCGCTTGCCGCGGTAGATCAGGCCGTCGTGGTACCAGTCGCAGAACACCTTGCGCACGGCCTGGGCGTAGTCCTCGTCCATGGTAAAGCGCTCGTTATCAAAGTCGACGGAGCAGCCCATACGCTTGATCTGCTCGACGATGATGCCGCCGTACTCGTGGGTCCAATCCCAGCAGGCGTCGACAAACTTATCGCGGCCGATCCCCAGGCGGCTGATGCCCTCGCTCTTGAGCTTCTTGTCGACCTTGGTCTGCGTAGCGATGCCGGCGTGGTCGGTACCGAGCACCCAGCGGGTGGACCTGCCGCGCATGCGGGCCATGCGGATGATGGCATCCTGGATGGAGTCGTCGGTGGCGTGACCCATGTGGAGCTTGCCGGTCACGTTGGGAGGCGGAATGGTGACAGTGCAGTCGCCCACGCCCTCGCGGCGCTTGTAGTAGCCGCCGTCGAGCCACTTCTGCAGGATCGCCGGCTCGTTGGTCGACGGATCATAGTTTTTGGGCATCTCTTCCATATATCTCTCCCGTCCCACCGGGAAGGAATGTAGGCCCGCCAGGGTCTGCATTCCTCCCCTTAGGTATCGATTACTTCAGTCTGATACGACTTCGCTGAGGCTTAAACAATCACACAGAATAACACAGGTAGTTGGGGTTAATGCGTATATATAAAATAGCCTCCGACCGCGGGTGGTCGGAGGCTATTCAAATTCACATTTGCGAAACCTACTATTTAGGGACAGGTTTATTTTGGTCGGTTTTATATGGGCAAACGTCATTCTCCCTGATAAAACCTGCCAAAATAAACCTGTCCCTTTTTGGCAGGTTTACCCGTAGATGCGCTGGGGCTGTTCGGTGCCCTTTACGGAGGCTTCGGTCACGATGACCTTGGCGACTCCTTCCTCGCTCGGCAGGTCGAACATCGTCTGCTGCAGCACGTCCTCGCAGATGGAGCGCAGGCCGCGGGCGCCGGTCTTGCGGGCAAGCGCCATGCGGGCAATCTCGTGCAGGGCGGCGTCCTCAAACTCAAGCTCAACGTCCTCGAGCTGGAACATCTTGCGGTACTGACGCACAACGGCGTTCTTTGGCTCGGTCAGGATCGACACCAGGTCGTCCTCGTCGAGCGCCTGTGTCTGGGTGACGACGGGCGTACGTCCCACAAACTCGGGGATCATACCAAAGGCGTTGAGGTCCTGCGGGAGCACCTGACGCAGCAGGTCGTTCTCGTCGACCGAGGTGGGGCCGGCGATCTCGGAGTTAAAGCCCACGCCCTTGTTGCCCACGCGATCGGCGATAATCTTGTCCAGACCCACAAAGGCACCGCCGCAGATAAACAAGATATTGGTCGTGTCGATCTGCAGCAGCTCCTGCTGGGGGTGCTTGCGGCCGCCGGTGGGCGGAACGCTTGCCACCGTGCCCTCAAGGATCTTAAGCAGCGCCTGCTGAACGCCCTCGCCCGAAACGTCGCGGGTGATGGAGAGGTTCTCGGCCTTGCGGGCGATCTTGTCGATCTCGTCCACGTAGATGATGCCAACCTGCGCACGCTCGATATCGCCATCGGCAGCATTGATGAGCTTGAGCAGGATGTTCTCCACGTCCTCGCCCACGTAACCAGCCTCGGTGAGTGCGGTGGCGTCGGCGATGGCAAACGGCACCTCGAGGATGCGCGCGAGCGTCTGGGCGAGCAAGGTCTTACCGGTACCGGTGGGACCGAGCAGCAAGATGTTGGACTTGGCGAGCTCCACCTCGTCCATATCGTCGTCGATCCGCGAACCCGCACCCGAGGCCTCGTCAAAGGCCGAAAGCGCGGCGCCGCCCTCGATCACGCGACGGTAGTGGTTGTACACGGCAACCGACATGGCGCGCTTGGCGTCTTCCTGACCCATGACATAGGCCGAAAGCTCGTCATAGATCTCGTGCGGGGTCGGCACGTGCGTGATGACCTGACGTACGTCGTCCTCGAGCTCAAAGCCCTCGGCCTCGGAATCCATGGCAGGCTGCCCGGCAGCCTGACCGTGGTCGTTGAGGAAGCCCGGCAGCTTGCCGTTGCGGGCGGCATCCATAAAGTCCGAAGCCAGCGACTCCTCCAAGATCTCGGAGCAGGCGGCAACGCACTCGTCGCAGATAAAGATGTTGGTAGGGCCCTTTACAAGGCGGCGCACCTGACCCTGCTCTTTTCCGCAGAAGGAGCAGCGGATGGGGTTGCCGTTCTCGTCAAAGTTGTCCTGCATGTTACCGGCCATCCTAGGCGTCCTTCGCGGCAAGATCGCGCGAGGTGACGATACGGTCGATCAGGCCGTAGTCAAGCGCCTCGGCAGCGGTCAGGTAGTTGTCGCGCTCGGTATCGGCCTGGACCTTCTCGATCGGCTGGCCCGAGGCGTCGGACAAGATCTGGTTGAGCTCGCGACGGGTCTTCTTGATCTCCTCGGCCACGATCTCGATCTCGGTCTGCTGACCCTGGGCACCGCCACTGGGCTGGTGAATCATGACCTTGGAGTGCGGCAGGCAGAAGCGCTTGCCCTTGGCGCCGGCCGAAAGTAGCACGGCGGCCATAGACGCGGCCATACCGACGCAAATGGTGGAGACCTGCGGCTTGATAAAGTTCATAGTGTCCAGAATCGCCAGGCCGGAGTAGACCTCGCCACCGGGCGAATTGATGTAGAGCGAGATATCCTTCTCGGCATCCTGGCTCTCAAGATGCAGCAGCTGGGCAACGACCAGGTTGGCGCTGACGGAGTTGATCTCCTCGCCCAAGAAGATGATGCGGTCGTTGAGCAGGCGCGAATAGATATCGTAGCTGCGCTCGCCGCGCGGCGTCTGCTCGATAACGTATGGCACGAGGGCGGAATCGAACTTAGCAATCATACGCATCTCCATTTCTCTCTTGCGGACCAAATTGGTTCTAGATAAACGTACGGTGCCCGCATGCTATGCATTGGCTGGCACCGTACGAAGCAACCGAATAACCGGTTTATAACTTTACCCCATCACGGGCGCCTGCATGCGCTCGCGGGAAAGGTGGCGAGAATTACTCGGCGTCCTTGGCGGTCTCGTCGACCTCGGTCACCTTGGCGTTCTCGACCAGGTGGTCGACGGCCTTGGAGCGACGGATGGACTCGCGGACGGCAGGCATGCGTCCATCGGCGATGAACTCGGCCTTGGAAGCCTCGACGTCCTTGACGCCAGCCTTCTCGAACTCGGCGTTGACGTCGTCCTCGGTGACCTCGATCTTGAGCTCACGGGCGAGGGCGTCGAGCGCCAGGGACTCGCGGGCAACATCGTTGGCCTGCTTGTGCAGGTCGCCGATGAACTGCTCCATGGTCAGGCCGGAAGCGGGCAGCCAGGTGTCCAGCGTCATGCCGCGGGCAGCGAGGTTGGACAGGAAGTTCTGGCCAAGCTCCTCAAAGACAGACTGCTCGTAGTCGGCGTCCATCTCCTCGAGCTGCAGACGCTCGGCGAGAGCGGCGACGCAACGGTTCTCCTTCTCGGCCGGAAGGCGGGAAGCCTTGTCCTGCTCGATCTCGAGCTTGATGGCGTCGCGCATAGCGTCGATGCTGTCGAAGCCAAAGTCGGACTTGACGAGCTCGTCGGTGAGCTCGGGGGTGTTGCGGACCTTGATGCCCTTGACGGTGACCTCGACGGTGTGGGTCTCGGCCTCCTCGCCCTCCTCGACCTCGTCGGTCCAGGTGACGGTCTTGACGTCGTCGACGTTAGCACCGATCAGAGCCTCGTTGAACTCCTTGGGGTTGCTGTCGCTACCGGCGATGAGCATGCGGCCCTCGGCAGCGAAGTTGTCGGCGTTCTCGACAGCCTTGAGGTCGACGGTAACGTAGTCCTCGGCCTCGACGGCACGATCCTCGACGTCCTCGAAGGTAGCGCGATAGTTGAGGAGCATCTCGACCTGGTTGTTGATCTCGGACTCGGTGACCTCCGCGGGAGGCATCTCGATCTCGACGGCGTCGTAGGAGGAGAGCTCGGCGGCAGGACGCAGAGAGAACTCGACGGTGTAGGTGTAGTCCTCGTGATCCTTGGCGAGGTCGAGCTCCTTGTAGTCACCGTTCTTGGTGGGGACGATGTCCAGTTCGTTGAGGACGGCGGGCTCGTTGGCGGCGATCAGATCGTTGGTGGCCTGAGCGAGGGTGGCCTCGGCGCCAAGAGCAGCGTCGATGACCGGACGGGGAGCCTTGCCGGCACGGAAGCCCGGGAAGCGGTACTTCTTGGCGGTGTCCTTGTAGGCCTTCTTGATCGCGGCGTCGACGTCGGCGGCCGGGATGGTGACCGTAGCGGTGAGCTTGGCGTCCTTGACGTCAGAAGCGGTGATGTTCAACACGTTCCTCCTCATACTGCCCAGCTTATCTGAGGTGCTGGTACCTTTATGCAACAAAGTGTCGCGACGGCCGAGGCCGACGCAGGTGCGTTGGTGCGGGCGAAAGGACTCGAACCTTCACGGGAATCCCACCAGAACCTAAATCTGGCGCGTCTACCAATTCCGCCACGCCCGCATGAGCGCACAGACTAGGAATGATAGCAGATACGAACGGCAAGCGCACGCACACCTTTTTTGGCCCACGACCTCACCACGAGTTACAGCGGAACAGGGTAGCTAATTTGGGACGGGGCTTTTTTAGCTACCCCGCTTGGGGGGGTAGCTAAAAAAGCCCCGTCCCAAATTAGCTACCCCCATCGGCTATCTCCCGCAGCCCACAATTCGGTTGAAAAGTGGGCTGCGGTTTCCTCGGGCTTGCCAAAGAGCGGCGGCTGCCGCGCCTCGCCTACTCCCCCAGCAGGGCCTTCTCGGGCGTGATCGGCAGCGAGCGAACCTGGTGGCCGGTGGCGTGCGCCACGGCCGAGGCAACGGCGGCGAGCGGTGTGTTGATGACGACCTCGCCGATCGACTTGGCGCCAAACGGGCCCGTCGGCTCGTAGCTCGGCTCAAAGGCCACGCGAATGCTGCCGATATCCAGGCGTGTGGGCAGCTTGTAGCTCATAAAGTTACCGGTGCGCAGGCGGCCGCGGTCGTCGTGCTCGACAATCTCGTAGAGCGCGTGACCGATGCCCTGGGCAATGCCGCCCTCGGCCTGGACGCGCGCGAGTGCCTCGTTGATCACGGTGCCGCAGTCCACAGCCGCCGCATAGTCCACCACAGTCACCTTGCCGGTGGCCTTGTCGACCTCGACCTCGGCAATGCCGGCCATAAACGGCGGAGGCGAAACGGGCAGGCAGGCAGAAGCATGCGAGGTGAGCGCGTCGCCGCCCGCGATGTTCTTGACGCACAGGTTGGCAAAGTCGCGCAGCGTGAGGTAGCGGCCGCACTCGCGAGCGGCGCGCTCATCAGACAGACGCACGTACTGGCCGTCGAAGACCACGTCGGCGGCGTCCACGTCCCACATCTGGGCGGCCTTAGCGCAGATCTTCTCGCGCAGCTCAGTCGCGGCATTCTTGGCTGCCAGGCCCGTCACGTACGTGCCCGAGCTCGCGTACGAGCCGGCATCGAACGGCGAGACGTCGGTGTCCACGCCGCGCACCACGATAAGCGAGCTCTCCACGCCCAGCTCCTCGGCGGCAATCTGCGCCAGGATCGTGTCGACACCCATGCCGTTATCGGTGGCGCCGGTGCCGATGGTAATGAAGCCGTCCTCCTCCAGGCGCATGTCGATGCCGCCGATATCCACGTTGGAGATGCCCGAGCCCTGCATGGTGAGCGCGCAGCCCAGAGCACGCACGCGGTCGCCCAGGTCCACGGCCAGCGGCTTGTCGCGCCAGCCGATCATGTCCATCGCACGCAGCAGGCAGCGGTCGAGCGCGCAGGCGTTGAGCTTTTCGTTGTAGTACTGCGGCATAATCTCGCCCTCGCGCACGATGTTCTTAAGACGCAGGTCGGCGGGATCCATGTGCAGCATGTCGGCGAGCTCGTTGACGGCGCTCTCCACGGCAAACTGGCCCTGGGTGGCGCCGTAGCCGCGATACGCACCGCCGCGGTTGGTGTTGGTGTAGACGGCGTCCCACCTAAAGCGGCTCGCCTTCACGTGGTTGTAGATGGGCAGGCTCTTGTGGCCCGAGAGGCCGATCGTCGTGGTGGCATGCTCGCCATACGCGCCGGCGTTGGACAACGCGTGCAGGTCGATGGCCGTGATGGTGCCGTCGTTCATGGCGCCCAGCTTGACGGTCATCTGCATCTGGTGACGCGAGTTGCCCGCAGTGATGGTCTCCTCGCGGGTGTAGCAGCAATAGCTCGGACGGCCGGTCTGCTGCGTCACGAACGCCACGAAGATCTCGCAGCAGCCCGTCTGCTTGGAGCCAAAGCCGCCGCCGATGCGCGGCTTAATAACCTGCACCTGCGACTGCGGAATGTCGAGCGACTGCGCGACCATGCGGCGCACATGGAAGGGCACCTGAGTGGAGGTGGTCACCGAGATGCGGCCGAACGCGTCGGTCGTCGCGAAGGCACGGAAGGTCTCCATGGGCGCGGTCTGCGTGGCCTGGCTGGTGTAAGTGCGCTCAAAGACGATGTCGCTCTGGGCGAAGGCCTCGTCCAGGTCGCCAAAATCGCTGGTACCGCTGCACACCAGGTTGCGAGCAACGTCGCCGCCCTGCGGGAACATAAAGGTCACGTCGCCCTCGGGGTGGACCACGATGTCGTTATCGAGCGCCTGGGTAAAGTCGAGCAGGGGCTCGAGCACCTCGTAGTCGACCTTGATGAGCTTGAGTGCCTTGTCGGCGGCCTCCTCGGTCTCGGCGGCGACGATCGCCACCTCCTCGTTTTGGTAGCGCACCAGGTTCTCGAGGATCAGGCGGTCGTAGGGGCTCGGCTGCGGATAGCTCTGGCCGGCGATGGTAAAGCGGCGCTTGGGCACGTCCTCGTAGGTGTAGACGCCCACGACGCCGGGCACCTTCAGGGCGCGCGACGTATCGATGGAGCGGATCTTGGCACGGGCATACGGGCTGCGCTTGAGCTTGACGATAAGGGCGCCGGCGGGCACCAGGTCTCCTGTGTAGACGGGACGCCCCTCGAGCAGGGCCTTCGAGTCCTTCTTGGGCTGCTTATGGGTGATCTGCTTGTACGAGACACCATCGCAGCTGGTGTCGTTGACCGGAAGCTCGGGCATCTCAAAGCCCACCTGCACGCCGGACTCGTTAAGGAAGCGGACGATGGCGCGCAGCTGGCTCTCGTAGCCGCTGCAACGGCAGAGGTTGCCGGCGAGCTGGCGCGAGAGCTCCTCGCGCGTGGCGACGAGGCTCGGGTCCTCCTTGGCGGCGCGGGCAAGCGCCAGCACGTTCATGATGAGGCCGGGGGCGCAAAAACCGCACTGCTCGGCGCCTTCGGCAGCCATTGCGTGGGCGAGCGCCTCGGACTCGGCCTTGAGGCCCTCGAGCGTGGTGACGGAGCGGCCCTCGACGCGCGCAGCGGGAACCGAGCAGCTCAGCACCGGGTCGCCGTCGAGCCACACCGTGCACAGACCGCAGTTAGTAGTCTCGCAGGCGCAGCGCACCGACGCGCAGCCCTGCTCGCGCAGCAGCGCAAAGAGCATGGTGTCGGGGGCAATCTGAACCTTGACCTTGCGGCCGTTGAGCGTAAAGGAAAGATCGATGAGTTTGGCAGCCATTAGCGCACCTCGCTAGAATCGACGCCGGGCACGCGGCGGCAGGAATACTCGTCCGTGGCAAACTTAGGCACTTGCACGCCCTCGAGCTCGCGGGCAAGCGAGGCCGAAAGCTCGATGCCGGCGGCGCGGCGCACGGCCTGAATCGCCAGCGGCGCCGAGATGCAACGGCGATAGTCGGCCGAGCCCCACAGGTTGGTGCCGTAGCTCAGCGCGCGTACGGACGCTGCCAGGGCGCGCAGCTCGTCCTCGGAAGGCTGCTCGCTCACCAGGCCGCACGCCTCGCCCTGCAGCAGGGTCGCGCGCAGCGGGCGTGCGCCCACGGTGACATGCCAGCTGTTGTCCCACCAGGCAGCGGTGACGTTTAAGGAGGGGAAGTCGGTCGCGGCCTTGCGCACGGCCTCGTAGCTTGCGCGGTAATCGTGCTTAACGACCACCACGTGCTCGATCACGTCGCGCACGTAGCCCATATCCACGAACTCGGCGAGCGGCACGCGGCCGGCACCCGTCAGCTCAACGTACGAATCGAGCGCCAAAAAGGCCGAGAGCACGTCCGAGAAACCAAAGCGACCGTAGATGCTGCCGCCCACCGTGGCGGTGTTGCGCAGCTGCACGCCCACGATATCGTGGACGGCGAACTCAAAGACATGGTTGACAAGCGCGTTGAGCTCGGCATGGCGCTCGAGCTGGCGCAGGGTGCACATGGCACCGATGCGAAACTCGGTCTCGGTCTCCTCGATCTGATCGAGTCCGCAGGCCGAAAGGTCAATCGCCGTCGCCACGCGACGCGAACCCAGGCGCATCCAGATGCCGCCGCCCACAATCTTGTTGTTGCGGTTCTTCTGTAAGAGCTCATAGGCTTCGGCCGCGTTTCCAACGCGAACGTAGGTACCGAACCTGAGCACGTTCTCCCCCATCTCTTCACTTGTCCAGTACCTCTAAGTGTACCAAACGAGGGCGCACAGCCCTCGCCACCATAGAAAAAGGCTCCCAACCGGATGGCTGGGAGCCTCATCACATGCTATGTCGAGCGAAGATTTAGCAGACGCCCTGGGCGAGCATGGCGTCGGCGACCTTCAGGAAGCCGGCGATGTTGGCGCCCATGACAAAGTTGCCCTCCTGGCCGTACTCCTTGGCGGTGTCGTCCACGTTGTGGAACATGCCGCGCATGAGCTGCTCGAGCTTGCCGTCGACCTCCTCGAAGGTCCAGGACAGGTGCTCGGCGTTCTGGCTCATCTCCAGGCCGGACACGAGCACGCCGCCGGCGTTGGCAGCCTTACCGGGCATAAAGGCGACGCCGTTCTCCTGGAAGTAAGTCGTGGCCTCGATGGTCGTGGGCATGTTCGCGCCCTCGCCGACCACCTTGCAGCCGTTGGCGACGAGCGCCTGGGCGTCCTCGAGCAGCAGCGTGTTCTCGCGAGCGCAGGGCAGCGCGATGTCGCAGGGCAGCTGCCACACGCCGCGGCCGTCGCCCTCGTGCCACACGGCGTTGGGCTTCTCGTCAACATACATGGCGAGCGTGACGCCCTTGTCGTGGCCGGAGCGCTTCTTGTTGTAGACGTGCTCGAGCACGGTGTAGTCGATGCCGTCGGGATCCTCGACCCAGCCGTGGGTATCGGAGCAGGCGAGCACCTTGCCGCCGAGCTGGGCGACCTTCTGGACCGCGTAGATAGCGACGTTACCGGAGCCGTGAACGACAACGTTCTTGCCCTCGAAGGAGTCGCCGCGGCTCTTGAGGTACTCGTCCACAAAGTAGACCAGACCGTAACCGGTGGCCTCGGTACGGGCGAGCGAGCCGCCAAAGGAGAGGCCCTTGCCGGTAAGGACGCCGGTCCACTCGTTGGTCAGGCGCTTGTACTGACCGAACATGTAGGCAACCTCGCGGCCGCCAACGCCCAGGTCGCCGGCGGGAACGTCGGTGTTGGGGCCAATGTGGCGATAGAGCTCGGTCATGAAGGACTGGCAGAAGTGCATGATCTCGTTGTTGGACTTGCCCTTGGGGTCAAAGTCGGAGCCGCCCTTGCCGCCGCCCATGGGAAGGGTGGTCAGGCTGTTCTTGAGGATCTGCTCCAGACCCAGGAACTTGAGCATACCCAGGGTGACCGTCGGGTTAAAGCGCAGGCCGCCCTTGTAGGGTCCAATGGCAGAGTTGAACTCGACGCGGTAACCGCGGTTGACCTGAACCTTGCCCTGATCGTCGACCCAGGGAACACGGAACATGACGATGCGCTCGGGCTCGACGAGGCGCTCCAGCAGGGCGGCCTCCTCGTACTCGGGGTGGGCATCGAGCGCCGGCTGGATGGTGCCGAGGATCTCGGTCGCGGCCTGGATGAACTCAGGCTGCTCGGGATAGCGGGCCTTGAGCTCTTCGAGAACTTTCTGCGTGTAGCTCATGCTTCCTCCAATGATGGGAAACGAAAATGTCGGTCACGGCACCCTATGCGCCGCGAACTTTATCGTGTATGGATAATATCGCACTGTTGCAGCAAAGTTTCGCATAAGCCGACGAGCAGATGTTTCGTTTTGATTACGATGCAGGTAGAAGCGTTTTTGAGCGCCCGACGTACAAATCGCGTGTTTCGAAGCTGTTTCGTCCACATGTTCCAAACCACCACATTGGGGACACATGATGCGCCCGGGCACACCGGCGACAAGACAGACGACACGGCGGACCCGCACAAAAACAAAACAGCGCCTTTGCGGCACGCAGCAAGACCGCGAACACAAAAGCGCTGGTGGCGTGTGGCGGGAACGTATGTGAATCGAACACATCCAAGACGTTTTGCACGCCTCGCAACGGTTTTGAGGACCGCGGAGCCCACCGGAGCCCATCCGTTCCCAAGTGCGGCGGTATTTTACCAAACCGAGCAGCCAGTCTAGCGCAGGGACCTCAGGCCACCGGCTTCCTTGTCGAGCACCGTAAAGCGCACGGCATCCAGGTGCTCCAAGATGCTGATGGCACGTTTGCGCGACACGCCCAGCGCCTCGCGCAGCACACTCGTGGTGGCAGCGCCGCCGGCTGCCTCAATGGCGGCGGCGACAAGCTCGCGCGCATGGACCTCGGCGGCGGCGGACAGGGCAACGTCGCGCTCGACCTTAACGATCGAGCGGTTGAGCGAAAGCTCGCGCAGGGCGCGCGTCATGGTGTCGCGGTCGAGCTGCAGTCGCTCACCCACCTCGGGCAGCGTCGGCGCATCGAGGCCGGCCCCGTCGAGCAGCGCCACAATGCGCTCACACGCCTCGCGCACCACACGCGCCGCGGCAGCAGCGGAGTGCGGGTCGAACACCTCGGTGCCCTCGGCGGCGCACACGCCACGCGAGCAGCCCGCGGCAATCAGAGCCGCGGCAACGCCTTCATCGGCGGCAGGCCACGCAGCATGGGCAACGGTGCCGGGCGTAAAACCCGTCTCCCTGGGAGCCGCCGCGTGCATGGCAGACAGGGTAGCCGCCAGCACGTCCATGGCGGCATCGAGCACGGCGCCATTCGCATACAACGTGCCGCCCGAGCCGGCAAGCTCGCAAACAACGCCTCGCGCCACCAACTCGCCCAGCGCGGCATCGGCCTCACCGGCAACAAGATCGAGCGCCTCGGCAACATCCGCCGCCGCAACCGGCAGCGCCTGCAGCGCCAGCCACGCGTCTACGCCAGCAACGGCATCGCCGGCTTCAAGCGCCGCAAACAGCGCACGCTCGCCGGCCGAAAGCTCGCGCGAGCGACGGCAACGCGAAAGCAGCACACGCCCGCCGCCGATGAGCATAACGGGCGAATACGACAGCACCACGGCATGGTCTCCGGCGCGCAGCGGCAATGGCTCCTCCAGGCGCACCTGCACGGTACGGGTCTCGCCCACCGCCATGGGGGCCTCTCCCTCCAAAAGCATGACGCGGCCGATGACCTCGGCCGTGCCGGCCATCACGTGCACGCGCGCGCCCGACTCGAGCACGCGCGGCTTGGCGCCCTCGCGGCCCAGGTAGGTAAACGTCATCATAAAGCGCAACGTCTGACCAAAGCGACCCTCCGCGCCCAGCATCTCACCACGGTCAAGCGCCGCGACACCGTCACCGACCAGGTTAAGCGCCACGCGTTGCCCAGGCAGCGCGCGCGGCGTATCGCCATGCACCTGAATCCCGCGCACATGACAGACCGTACGCGACGGCAAAGCCATCAGCTCGTCGCCCACCGCAACCGGCGCATCGTGCAGCGTTCCCGTAACGACGGTGCCGACACCCTTGATCGTAAAGCAGCGGTCAATCGGCAGGCGAGACGCGGCATCGCTCCAATCGGAACGGTCGCGGCAGGAATCCCAGCAAGCGGCAACCTGCTCGTCGAGCACCGCAAGCAGCCCGTCGATCCCCTCGCCCGTCTTGGACGACACGGGCACCATCGGCGCGCCCGCAAACACGGTACCCGACAAAAAGTCATCGACATCGAGCTCGGCAAGCTCGGTCATCTCGGCATCGGCCAGGTCGCACATCGTCAACGCGACCACCATATGCGTAACGCCCAGCAGCTCCAGCACATGCACGTGCTCGCGGGTCTGCGGCATCACGCCCTCGACGGCCGAAACCACCAGCACGGCCACGTCGATACCCGTGGCGCCCTGCACCATGGCGCGCAGGTAGTGGGCATGGCCAGGCACGTCGACCAGGCCGACAATCTTGCCACTCGGCAGCGCCAGCTCGCCAAAGCCAAGCTCAACGGTCATACCTCGACGACGCTCAACCTCCAGACGGTCGGGATTCTTGCCGGTCAGTGCCTCGATCAATGCCGACTTACCGTGGTCGACGTGGCCCGCCGTGCCAACGATAACGGGACACTCCGCCAGCGCCTGGACCTCACTCATCGAGCAATCGCCTTCTCAACGCATGCGGCAAGCGTCGACGCCGCCGTCTCGATATCGCGGTCGCCCACGAGCGTACGAACGTCAAACAAAATGCGATCGTGCGAGGTTCGCGTGACGACCGGCGTGTCGAAGTCCTGGACAAGCGAGCGCTTGAGCGCATCGACCGTCAGGCGCGCGTCAACAAGACGCACGGCAACGCACATCGTGGGCAACTCCATGGTAGGCAGCGAGCCGCCACCGGGGGTCGACGATTCCTCGACGATCTCCACCTGAACGGCGCACGGGCAACCGGCCTTATCGAGCCCGGCGACCATACGATCGCGCAGCTTGCGGGCACGTCGCTCCAAATGGGCCTGCGGCAGCGTAAGCATGCTGAGCACCGGAATATCGCGATGGGCAACATCGGCGCCGTCCATGTAGATACGCAGCGTGGCCTCGAGCGCCGTAAGCGCCAACTTGCCCGGACGCAGAGCGCGCATGAGCGGATGTGCGCCGCAGGCCTGGACCAGATCGCGACGGCCCATGATGATGCCCGCCTGCGCCGCGCCCAGCAGCTTATCGCCCGAGCACGACACGATATCGAGCCCCGCCGCGACCGAAGCCGGCGTGGGTTCCTCGCCACCGCGCACCAGGATGTCATCGGGCAGGAGCGCGCCCGAACCCTGGTCCTCATAGAACAGCAGGCCATGCTTGTGAGCAAGCGCCGCAAGCTCCCGAGAGCTCACCTCCTCGTGAAAGCCCTCGATGCGATAGTTGGAAGGATGGACCTTGAGAATCATGGCCGTATCGGGCGTGATGGCTTGCTCATAATCTGCTAGGTGCGTGCGGTTGGTGGCGCCGACCTCAACGAGCTTGGCGCCCGAAGACGCCATGACATCGGGGATGCGAAAGCTGCCGCCGATCTCGACAAGCTCGCCGCGGCTAACGATGACCTCCTTGCCTGCGGCATGGGTAGCCAGCACCAGCAGCACCGCGGCGGCGTTGTTGTTGACCACAAGCGCGTCCTCGGCACCGGTGAGCGAGCGGATCAGCTGCGCGGCGTGTTCCTTGCGCGACCCGCGCGAGCAGGTGTCCACGCTGTACTCGAGCGTACTGTACCCGCGCGCAACCTCGGCCACGGCCTTTGCCGCCGACTCCGCGAGCGGGGCGCGGCCCAAGTTGGTATGGATGACCACGCCCGTGGCGTTGACGGCAGGGCGCAGGCTCGGCAGCGCGGAGCGGTGCGCACGCCACTCAATTGCCAAGGCCAGGTCGCGCTTAGAGCGCGGGGCGGCACCGGCGCGAATGGCGGCGCGTTCCTCGTCGAGCTCGGCCGTGACGGCGGCATGCACCACCGCGTCGCAGGTCTCCCCCGCCGCCTTCACTACCGGCCACTCGGCGAGCAGCTCGTTGACGGAGGGAATGGCGCGCAGGCGGGTGCGAACCTCATCGGACATGTTCTGGCTATCGCTCATGTGCGGCCTTTCAAAACCAAAGGTGAATCAATCGTTCGAACGTCAAACTATCAGCCGATTCGATCGGATGAGTCAATCAATCGCTATTATCCTCGCACGGCGACGCCCCGCGGGAGGTCCAACGTCAAACAGACGGTACCCTACGCCTCAGACTTCTTGGCGTAGATAAACCAGTAGCCGAGCGCGACCAGAACCGCACCGCCCACGATGTTGCCCAACGTGGCGGCGGACAGGTTAAACGCAATGCCCGCGGCGTTGAGCGCATCGGCGCCGGCGACGTCGGCACCATAGCCGCACGCGTGCATCACGGCACCCATGGGCAAAAAATACATATTGGCAACGCAGTGCTCAAAACCGCAGGCCACAAAGGCGGCGATGGGCAGCAGAATGCCCACGACCTTATCGACCACGGTCTTGCCGGCGGTACCGATCCACACGGCCAGGCACACAAAGATGTTACACAGGATGCCGCGGAAGAAGATCGTCAGCCAGTCGATCGTCACCTTGCCGGCGGCGACACTCACCATGGAATTGGCGACCGCCTCGCCGTTGAGCTTGTAAACGCCGGCCATGTACACCAAAAAGACGATGAACAAGGCACCGGCAAAGTTGCCAAGCCATACAACGACCCAAGCCTTGAGCATCTGGACCAGGGTGATCTTTTTGCTCTTGAGCGCGCAGACCATAAGCGAATTACCGGTGAACAACTCGGCGCCACACACCAGCACCAGCACCAGGCCCAGGCAAAAGCACAGGCCGCCCACGACGCGCTGGGCACCCCAGCCCAGCGTGCTGTCGCTCAAAAACACCGTAAAGAACAGACCGCCGAAGGCGATAAACGCACCGGCGAACATTGCCAACAGAAAGGCCTGAGCGACCGGCAGGTTAGCCTTAGTCACGCCGGCGGCCTCGGTCTTGGCCTCGATCGCGGCGGGCGCCAGGCAATCGGGAGCAGGGTACTCCACCTTGGAATCTGCCATGTCAATCACTTCTTTCCTAATCACCAGGGACAAGCGCTGCTACAGCTCCTGTCCCAAGCGGACAAAGTGGGAAAAGTCGTTGGCGGCCACGGCGTCGTGCACGGCGTCAACGGCGTCAAAGACTTCCGGGGACATGGGGTTGTAGAACTCCGTGTCGCCCGGCTGAATCCCTATGAAGAAGATATCATCGCACGATTGCTCGATTTCTTCGGTCAGAATCGACAAAGGGAGCGAATGCGTGGTGAACATCGACTTGCGGGCTACGTCGCGTTTGTCGAGCAGGCGGATGGTGCCACCTGCTGAGCATGCAGGCCAAAGTCGTCGTCAAACACCGAGATGCCGGCCTTGGCCGACCCGCGAAAACCGCGCTCGTCGAGCAGCGCATCGCAGGCCTCGAGTAGCGACGGCACGTGCCAACCATAATCTGCCAGATAATAGCCGGCGTTTCTTGGCCGAGCAATCTCAACCTGAAGCTCAGGTGCAAGTTGCGGTGAAATACGGACTACATGGGCTATAAAAGCCGGAAAACAGTCCGTATTTCACCGCAACTTAGAAGGGGATGTGGGATCCACGGCAGGTATATGAAAATGCTCTGCTTCCAAAAGGAAGCAGAGCCATTCATCAATCTTATGGAGCGGGCGACGGGAAGTCCAAGGGTTTGCTTCGCAAACCCTTGTTTCGCTGCGGGCCATTGGCCCTTACGTGCTGCGCTGGAAAATGCTCACGCATTTTCTCAGCTTCGCACCCTGCCGGGTTCGATTCCCGTCGCCCGGCACGCTTATGAAAACGGCTCTGGCACCAAATGGAGCCAAAGCCGTTAAAACTATCCTATGGAGCGGGCGACGGGAATCGAACCCGCGTCATCAGCTTGGAAGGCTGGGGTTCTACCATTGAACTACGCCCGCAAGATATGGTCGGGACGACAGGATTTGAACCTGCGACATCCTGCTCCCAAAGCAGGCGCGCTACCAAACTGCGCCACGTCCCGAAGGTGTTGAGCAGCTAAGGTCTAAACCTTGCGTGTCCCAAAGCGAAGGAAATTATAGGGGAGACTTCCCGCTTGTGCAAGCGACGATACCCTAGCTCCTCGAATGTGCGACAAACTGGCTATGGAGCAGACCAATCACAAACGCCACAACGGCGGCCGGCGCCCACGCGGCTCCAATGTCTGCAAACGGCAGTGCATCGAACGGCAGCCACGCGCCCGCAAAGAACGCGTCGCGGACCGAGGTGATTACGCTCTGCACCGCGACAACGCCGCCGACCCAGACCCACACCTGCGGATGCGCGTCGCAAAAGCCGTGCACCAGGCCCATAAGCACCAGCACGATGGCAACGGGATACAAGGCGTTGAGCATGGGCACCGAGAACATGAGGATCGCGTCGAGGCCCACGTTGGAGAGCACGCAAGAAAACGCCGCGAACACAAAGGCGAGAACCGCAAAGGGACGGCGCATAGCCTCCTCGGAAGCCTCCGCTCCCCCTTCGACCACATACGTCTCGCAGAAGTAGCGCGAGCAGCAGCTGATGAGGCCGATGCACACGTTCATGCAGGCGAGGAAAAAGATCGCAAAGACCACGATCGTGCCGGCAAGACCAAAGTGTATGGAGGCAGAGCGGGCAAGGATGGCGGCGCCGTTGGTGGCATCGGGCACAACCGTGCCGAGCTGCATGCCGGCAAGCGCCAGGCCGCAGTAGATGATGGCCATGAGCACGCCGGCGATCACACCGGAACGTGAAATCTCGAAGGCCACGCGCTTGTCATCGGTCACGCCCAGCTCGTGGATGGTCTCGGCGATGATAATGCCAAAGGCGAGCGAAGCGAGCAGGTCCATGGTTTGATAGCCGGTCAAAAAGCCCTGCACGGCGGCGCCCGCATCGTAGGGAGCCTGAGGCGCGGCAGCCGGTCCCAACGGCGAGACCACGGCGGCACCCACGACCAGCACGATGAGCGCAATGAGCGCGGGGCCCGTAATACGGCCGAGCACGCGCGTGATAACGCCCGGACGCAGCGTGAGCGCAAACGCGACGATAAAGAAGCCAACGGCAAACACCAGACGTGCCGTGCCGAGCGAGACGCCCTCCGGCAGCAGCGGCACCAGCATCTCGAAGGCCGTGGAGCTCGTGCGCGGAATAGCCAGGCACGGGCCGATGGCTAGATACACCGCCGCAACGAAGAATTCTCCAAATTTAGGATGCACACGCCCGGCCAGCTCGCGCGCCGTTCCGGCAAGCGCCACGGCGATAAAGCCCATGACGGGCAGACCGATGGCGGCGATGAGAAAGCCGAGCATGGCGAGCGGCGTGGCAGAGCCTGCCTGCAGCGCCAGCAGCGGCGGAATGATGAGGTTGCCGGCGCCAAAGAGCATCGAGAACAGGGCGATGCCGACGGTAACGACATGGTCGGAGCGCAGGCCGCGCGGGGCGGATGAGGCCATGGGACCACCTTTCGGGTCGAAACAAAAACGGGACGGGCAAAAGACCCGTCCCGCAAGTATATACGCTCTAGCAGGCTAAATCGCGGAGCGCGTCAATCGCGGTGTCGACTTCCCCGTCCGTGTTGAAATACCCAAACGAGAAACGAACGACACCCTGACGCTCAGTCCCGAGCGCGCGGTGCATGAGCGGGGCACAATGGGCGCCGGGGCGCGTCGCAATCCCCCACCCCTGCATGAGCGCATCCGAAATCTGGGCAGAGTCGATATCGCCCACGTTGAGTGAGACGATCGCCGAGCGCACGGGCTGGTCAAAGGCACCGTAAAGCTTAATCCCCGGAATCTCGCGCACGCCGGCAAGGAAGCGCTCTGCAAGCAAGCGCTCATGCGCCGCAATCGCCTCGACCCCGCCTTGTGCCTCGATAAAGTCGAGGCCGGCAGAAAGGCCCGCGATACCGTGACCGTTGAGCGTGCCCGCCTCAAGGCGCGTGGGCCACTCAAGCGGCTGCAGTTCATCGAAGCTGTGTACACCGGTGCCGCCCATGGCCCAGGGCGCCACGTCGACGCCCTCTGCCACGGCCAGGCCGCCGGTCCCCTGCGGACCCATAAGCCCCTTGTGACCGGTAAAGCACACGACATCGAGCCCCATGGCGTGCATATCGATATGCGCCGTACCGGCAGACCGCGAGGCATCGACGATCACCAGCGCACCTGCCGCATGGGCCATGGCCGCTACGCGCGCGATGTCGACCGCGTTGCCGGTCACATTGGAGGCGTGCGTCACCACCACAGCACGCGTGTCCGGCGTAACCAACCGCTCGAGCTCGTCGTAGTCGAGCGCGCCGTTCGCGTCGCAGCCCGCACGCTCAACCGCCACACCCTGTTCCGCCGCCAGGCGATTGAGCGGGCGTAACACCGAGTTGTGCTCGAGCACCGTCGTGACCACACGGTCGCCGGGGCGCACCACGCCACAGATGGCGGTGTTGAGCGCAGCCGTGGAGTTGGGCGTAAAGCACACATGGTCCGCTCTGGGGCAACCCAAAAGGCGCGCGAGCTTGGCACGGCAACCGTGAATCGTACGAGCCGCGTCGAGCGCACCCGACGTCGCGCCGCGCCCGGCATTGCCGAGCGAGCACATCGCCTGCGTCACGGCATCGATGACCGTCTGCGGCTTATGCATGGTCGTCGCCGCATTATCCAGATAGATCATCGCACGACCTCCCACATGTCAATCACCGTAAAGCCCTCGGTGGGAACACCAGCTGCGGCAAGCTCGGCGCGCAGCAGCTCCTCATCGGCAGGCAGCGCCTTCCACGCCAAGCCGCAGCCGGCAGCGACCTCCCCGGGCACGGGAATCGTGCGCCCGGGAAGGCCGCGCTCGATGCATAGGGTCTCGCAGCCCATGGCGGCCGCCGTGGTGGGAAACGTGATGACAAGCGCCGGGCGCTTCTCCCTCATGGCAACTCCAACCAATACGCTACGGGCGCACGACGCGCACGGCCTGCTCCATCTTCTCCACGATCACGTACATGTTGGTGACCTCGCCCACCGCAAGCTGGTCTTTGATGCCAAAGTGGTCCAGGCAGGTACCGCAGGTGAGAATCTCGACGCCCTGCTCGGCCAGGCCCTTCAGGTCGTCGAGTACCGGAGAGCCCTCGACGGTGAGCTTGGCGCCGCCGTTGTAGAACAGCATGGTCGCGGGCAGCTCCTCCTGCTGCGTCACGGCAAAGATAAACGCCTTCATGAGCTTGTGGCCCAGCTCGTCGTCGCCGCGGCCCATGCAGTCGGTGTAGACGGAAATGACGAGCTTGCCCTTGCCGGCGCTGGCATCACAGAAGGCAGCGCCATCCTGCTCGGGATCAGCCACGGCAACGGCGCCAGAGGTCGCCACGGTCACGTGCCACTCGGCGTCAGAAACCTTCTCGACCGAGGCCGTGCAGCCCTTCTCCTGCGCCATCTTGGAGATGTTCTTGACGGCGGTCTCGTTATCGACCGAGGTCACGACAACACCCTCGCCATCGAGCTGCTTGAGCGCCTTAAGCGTCTTGACGACGGGCAGCGGGCAGGCGTCGCCCATGGCATTGACTTCAATCTTGGTAGACATAGCATTTCCTTTCGAAAGAACCGTTCTAGAGAACGGTAAACAGTTACATAAATGTGCGGGCTAGCGGACAACGTGGACGGCAGGACCGCCCGGCACCGGCTCGCACACGCGGCCGACGACGGCGGCAACGCGCCCCTCGGCATGCAGACGGCGCGCAAGCTCATCCACATCGGCAGCAGGCGCCGCGATAAGCAGGCCGCCCGAGGTCTGCGGATCGTACAGCGCGTCGAGCATCCCCGGCTCCAGACCATCGTCAACTGCCACGCGCGGGCCAAAGAAGTCCTGGTTGCGGTAGGCGCCGGCAGGGATAATGCCAAGGCGTGCCATGTCGAGCACCTGGTCAAAGAGCGGCACCGCCCCCGACACAAGCTCAATCTGCACGCCCGAGCCCTCGGCCATCTCGCACGCATGTCCGATCAGGCCAAAGCCCGTGATGTCGGTGCAGCCATGAAGCTCGAGGTCCTCGGCCAGACGAATCGGAGCCTCGTTGAGGGTCCGCATCGAGTCAAACATGGCTGCGGCCTCGTCCTGTTCGATGAGCTCGCCCTTAATGGCCGTAGTGATGATGCCCGAGCCGATCGCCTTGGTCAGCAGCAGAACATCGCCCACGCGTGCGCCGCTGTTGGCGAGCATACGGTCAAGCGCGACAAAGCCACTCACGGACAGGCCGTACTTGGGCTCGTCGTCGTTGATGGTGTGGCCGCCCGCGATGGCACAGCAGGCCTCGACGCACTTGTCGGCGCCGCCCGCCAGAATCTGGCCGGCAACCTCAACGCCCAGGCAACTGGGTATGCAAAGCAGGTTCATGGCATGGCTCGGCCGTCCGCCCATGGCGTATATGTCCGACAGCGAGTTTGCCGCGGCGATCTGGCCAAACAGGAACGGGTCGTCGACCATCGGTGGGAAGAAGTCGATGGACTGCACGAGGCCCAAGTTATCGCCAACGCGGAAGACGCTCGCATCGTCGGAGGTATCGAACCCCACGAGCAGGTTGTCGTTATGCACATTGGGTAAGTCGCCCAGGACCTGGGCGAGGGCTCCAGGAGCCAACTTAGCGGCTCAACCGCTCGCGGCAGTCATCTGCGTGAGCTTCATGAGATCGTCAGCCATCGATACCTCCTCTCATCGGTCAATCAGTTCCTCCCAGTATACGCATGACGGCGCCGAGAGCGGGCAATCTATCGCACCGGCCCCCTACGCGAGCGCCTGGGCTCGAATGGCCGCGCCGATGGCACCGGCAAAGCGGGCCTGGGGCGAGGTGGTGACTGGCGAGCCCACCAATGCGCCAAGACGCTCGACGACATAGGCGTTTTCGCACAGACCACCGGTCAGATAGTACGGGGCGCCCGTGGCTTGCGAGGCCATGGTCGCCACACGCGACACGACGTTCTCGATCACGCCACGCGCAATGTTCTCGCGCGGCTCGCCGCGGCCGATCAGACTAATGACCTCGCTCTCGGCAAACACCGTGCACATGCTGCTGATCTTGGTGGGCTCGCCGGAACGCGCCAGGTCGGACATCTGCTGCTGGGTAATGCCCAGGCGGTCGGCCATGATCTCCAAAAAGCGCCCCGTACCGGCGGCGCACTTGTCGTTCATGGCGAACTTTGCCACGCGGCCGCCCTTGATCGTAATGACCTTGGTATCCTGGCCGCCCACGTCAATCACCGTGCCATGGTCTCCAAAAAGACGCACGGCACCGGTACCGTGGCAGGTAATCTCGGTCACAACCTTGTGCGCATAGGGCACGGCGACACGACCATATCCGGTCGCGACCACGCGCACATCGTCGGCAGCCACGTCATAGGCAGCCGCGGCAAGCTCGCCACGCAGACGCTCGGCCGCATCGACCGACGAGAACCCGGTTGGCTGCACGCACGTCCACGCCACCAAACCCTCCCCATCGACCACAGCGGCCTTAGCCGCCGTAGACCCGATATCGATCCCGATCCCTATCATGGCTCTCTCCTAATCTAAACATCAAAGGTAGCGGCGCGTTCAGGCGCCTTAGCTCTAGGTTTCTCAGGTGCCGGAGATTACCCCGAAAGAGGAGCGCAGCGTACTTTGGGTACGCAAGCGACGGTTTGAGGGGCAAGATCCGGTACCTGAGGAAGCTAGAGGGTTTCGATGAAGGCGGCGATGCGCGTCTCGATCTGGCCCATGTCGCCATTGCTGTAATCGGTCTCGATCTTCATATACGGAATGCCTGCGCCCTCAACAGCCTCCTGCATGCGTGCACTCTCCACGTTAAAGGTGTGACAAGCCTGCAGCACGCTCTCCACCACACCATCGACGTGGTACTTCTCGCACATGGCCAGCGTGCTCTCCATACGACCGTCGTTGGGCGTCATGGCCGAGCAGTTGATGTCCAGGTAGCGGTCGGCGATGGCGCGCAGAATGTCGGGTGCATCCGGGTCGATCATCATGGCCGCCGTGCGCTCACCCGAGCAGTCGTCCATGCACACGACCACGCCGCCGTTGGACTCGATGGTGCGACCGATCTTGTTGATCACGCCGCCCACCGGGCAGCCGGTGATCAGAATGCGCTTGGCATCCGCCGCGACCGGGCGCTCGCCCGCGTCATAGGCCTCGCGCAGCTTGGCAACCTTTTGCTCCAACTGCTGCGTATAGGCCTCGATATCAAAGCTGAACGTACCGGCAAACATGGTGCTCATCAGGTCGACGCCGCTCATGGCCGCCGGCTGATTGGCCTGCAGCGCAAACATGTCGAGCTGGGCCGCACGCAAGCGGTTGCGACGACGGACGGCAGCGCGCAGGTCATCGTCGGTAATCGTGATACCGTAGAAGCCCTCGAGCTCCTCCTTGAGCAGGCGGCACTCCTCGTACCAGCCTTCACGCTCGTAGGCGCGATCGCGACCCTGCGGAAGATGCAGAATGTGCGTGCGCTTGAGCTCCCCCAGCAGCTCGTACATCTTCTTCTTGCCGTCACAGGTGGTCTCGCCGATGATCATGTCGCTAAAGAACGTAAACGGGCACTTTTGCGAGTAGGCAAAGCCGTACGTCGACTTGATGAGCGGACATAGATTTGCCGGCAGCACCTTCTCGGCCTCGGGAATCACCTCGTCGGACGTACCGCACAGAGCCACGCTTGCAGCCCCCGCGGCATCGATAATCTCGAGCGGCGTATAGCTGCACAAAAAGCCGACCAGGCGATTGCCGGCCTGCTTGTAATCCTTGACGCGAACAAACGCCGCCTTGCGCTGCTCGTTGAATTCCTCAAACGTGCTGGGCAGCTTAACCTCTTCGATCGCTTCAGTCATAACGGTTCCCCTCTCGAACCAAAAACGGATAACAGCGGTATCGATGCACGACGGACGGCGATTGCCCGGCCGTGCTCAAACCCGGAATTATGGGGAACCTGCTTTGCAGCTGATTATTTAGTTGTGCGTCGTCTCTCCCGGAGCCGTGAACATACCTGCTCATATGCGGCTCCGAGCCATATATAGGGCACGCGCGGCAACGCGGCGAATGTATGTCGTCTGCGGCATGTGCGCACCCTCCTTAACCAGTTGAGGTCAACTATATCAACGGTCATCGACCATGCGAGCACCGTTGACATTCGTACGACAACGTCGTGTGTCGCCGTTTAATAAATTATTATCTTGATTGATAAGAGTTTGTCATCCCTCATTCGGCGAACGGCAAGGCAAAGCCACCGAGGCTTATATCCCCGACGGCATTACCCGGCGCTATCGACAGACCAAATGGATCCTACTGGCATCAAAATGCATGCGCAGCGTCTCGCCTGCTTGCGGTAGCTCGTCGACAGGCACGCTCACCTTGTTGACCTTCCACTGCAGGCGCGTGGGCGCATCGACGCGCGGTACGTCCAGCAGCACCAGGCGCTCAAAACGCGAATCGCTCACTCGGGCCACGTGCAAATCATAGCTGTTGCGGCCCCGCTCGGCACGGTTGTCAACATGGAAGTAACTTGCGCGAATGCCCAGGTACGCCACATTATCGGGAACCTCGCGACCCACGTTAAAGGTCATGCCCCAATCGAGCGCCTCAACTTCTTCATCGCCGATCTTGCGCGCCCGGCTTGTGTTCTTGCAGCCCGTCAAGCGCAGCGCCGCCAGCGTCTGCGGACGGCGGACCACGTCCTCGACAGAACCGATCTCCTCGACGCGCCCGTTATGCATCACGCAGATGCGCTGGCAGAGGCGGCACGCTTCGTCGATGTCGTGGCTCACGTAGAGCACGGTGCGGTTGCAGACATCGAACAAGTCGAGCATGTTCTGCTCGAGGGCGCTCTTAAGATAGGAATCAAGCGCGCTCATGGGCTCGTCGAACATAAAGATGCCCGGATGCGCCGCCACCATGCGGGCGAGCGCCACGCGTTGCTGCTGCCCGCCCGAAAGGCGCGCGGGGTAGCGGTCGGCAAAATCGGCCAGGCCGAAAATGCCCAGATAGCGCTCCGCCAACCTTTTGCGCGCCGCGGCGTCGCCCGCGTCCTTTACACCGGCACATACGTTATCGGCCACCGTCATGTTGGGAAACAGCTGATAGTTTTGGAACAGCAGGGCACACTTGCGCTCCTGGGGCGACAGGTTGATGCCCGCCGCCGAGTCAAAAAAGGTCATGCCGTTGACGACGATCTTGCCCTCGTCGGGCGTCTCCACGCCGGCGATGCAGCGAAGTGTGCAGCTCTTGCCGCAACCCGAGGCGCCCAACAGCGCCACACGCTCCTCGCCGGCCTCGAGCTGCATGTCGAGGGTAAAGCCGGGATAGCGCTTTTTGATATCCAAAACGAGCGACATGGCCTATCGACCTCCCCGCGGCGCCGCATCATCGCGCATGAGCTCGGCCAGCGCCTCGCGATCGATACGCAAGGCATCGCCGCCCACCGGATCGAGCGAATCGCCCCGTCCGGCGAGATCTTTGGCCTGCTTGCGCTCCGCACGGGAAAGGCCCCGCTCGCGATACTTTTGCGAATGAGCGGTGTACATATTGATGAACAGAATGACCAGGAAACTGAACATGATCACGACGATGACCCAAAAGAGCGCCACCGACGTGTTGCCGCCCATCCATTCAAAGTAAATGGCGATGGGAATGGTCTGCGTAATACCGGCGTAGTTGCCCGCAAAGAACAGGGTGCAGCCAAACTCTCCCATCGCGCGGGCAAAGGCGAGGACCGTACCGGCGGCAATAGAAGGCCACCCAAGGGGCATCATAAGCTTGGCAAAGATACGGCGTTCGGACCATCCCAGCGTGCGCGCCGCATCGAGCATCTGCGTGTCGAGGCTCTCGAAGGCTCCGAGTGCCGTACGATAGACGAGCGGGAACGACACCACCACGGCAGATATCACCGCCGCCGGCCACGTAAAGACGATCGAGATGCCGTGCGCGATAAGCCACTGGCCCACCCCGGTCGAGCGACCAAACAGCATGAGGAGCAGAAAGCCGCAGACCGTGGGCGGCAATACCATAGGAATCGTAAAAACCGAATCGAGCAGGCCCTTGATGCGACTCGAGGTACCCATAGTCTTCCACGCGGCGAACAGCCCCAGCGCAAAGGAGATCAGCAGGGCAAGGCCGCTCGTTTTTATGGACACCCAAAACGGGCGATAATCGATGTCGCCCAAAAAGGAGGCCAGAGAGGTCAAGGGCCCCCGCTCATCCCGCAACACGACAGACGACGCTTCTACCATCTGAGCGCTATCAAGCCAACGCGCGCCGCCCTTGGCATCACCCGAGGCTGATGCAATCACCACATAGCGGTCCCCATCCGCACCGCGCTCGTCAAAGCCATAGGTATACCCGCCGGCATCAAAAGTTGTTTCCGCCGTGACATACCAAGGAAGATCCACGTCCCCTAGCTGCGCACCTCCCATGCAGTTTGAGCTGTCGAGCTTACAGACGAGGTCCTTGAGACCCGATACGCACTCGTTGTCCTGCGGATCCAATCCATACTTCTCGACCGCCTTAGGCGATATCCACGCCACAACGCGATCGGCAGCGGGCGCCACCACAAGGTCCACGTCCTCGTCAACGGGAAACCGATAGCCCTCAGGCTGCCCCTCCATGGCACGAGCGGTCCCCTTGGCCAACCGCTCAAAACCCTCGATCCCATAGGAAAGCCCATGAGCGGTCGCAGCAACCTGGGCCCCGTCCTCAGCGTCCCCAGCAAACGCAAATCCCGGCACCCAGCAAAGCGCGATGGTCAAAGCACAGGCGACAAGCATGCGGAATCTATTAAGCACAAAAAGCTCCAAGCGAATACAAGGACGGAGTGAAACACAAAACGATGGAATTATCGCGCCAAGCCGCACTACGCGGAAAGCTCAAAGCCGTACTTAGCCCAAATCTTCTGGGCTTTCTTGTTGGTCAGGCAGAAGTCGATGAACACCTTGGCCTCGTCGGCGTGCTCGGAGCTCTCGGCGACAGCGCCGGGATACACGATGGTCTTGTGCGAGTCCTCGGGGCACACGAAGGCCTCCTCGATGCCGTCGTAGCGGAAGATATCGGAGCTGTAGACAAAACCGGCCACGCAGTCGCCCGTAGAGACGTAAGACGCGGCGGTGCCGACCTTGTCGGCCAGAGCCACCTTGTCGGCGAGATCGGGCGCATACTCGCCGTCGTCGCCCTCGGTGCCGGTGTAGAGGCCCACAGAAGCCAGGGCCTGGTTGGCGTACTTGCCAGCGGGAACGGTCTTGGCGTCGCCAATGGCGATCTTGCCGTCCAGATTCGCGACGTCGGCGATGGCCTCGACCTTGGTGTCGGAGCCCTCGGCGCGAATGATCACGAGGTCGTTGACGAACATGTCCTCACGCGTGTCGGCGTCGACGAGCTCGGCGGCCTCGGCGTCGTCCATGGTGCCCTTGGAGGCCGTGATGAGTACGTCGGCGGCGGCACCGGCGCGCATCTGTTCGACAAGGTCGCCAGACGCCTTAAACTGCGTGTCGGCAAACGTGGTGCCAGTCTGGTCGGTATAGAGCTTCTGAACCTCGGGCAAGGCCTTCTCGAGCGAGTTGGCAGCAAAGACCTGCAGCTCGACAGCCTTCTTGGACGAAATCTTGGCGGAGCCGGCATCGGAGCCAGTCGGCCCAGACGTCTTGCTGCCGGAGCAGCCAGCAAGCCCAAGGCCGGCTGCGGCGACAGCGGAAAGTGAAACGAACCCGCGGCGAGAAACCGTATCGAACATGTTCAACCCTTTCGAAGGCTACGCCCGGGCACCCCGCCGCAAGCTTTATTCTGTTACTAGATTATACTTTTGCGCGAATAGTGTTTGTGATAAATATTTCTCGTCTAATAATTTTCCTTTACCGATAACCACGAGACGGCCCGCACTGTCGCTGCATAAAAAAGGCGGAGCAGCCCGTAAGGTCACTCCGCCGCAGGTAATGCGCTTATTTGGCGTGCCCGCCCCCCGCCGTCATTTGAGCTGCGTGCTCCAGCTGGTCGCTCACAGCCTCCCAGCTTTCGCGGGCCGCTTTCGTTGATCCCGGAAAGTTGATGACAAGCGTATGCCCACGCTGCATGCACACGGCGCGCGAAAGCATAGCGCGGCGCGTCTTGGTCATGGAGTACGCACGGATTGCCTCTGCAATACCCGGTACATCGCGGTCGCAGACGGCACGCGTCGCCTCGGGCGTCACGTCGCGCATCGAAAGGCCCGTGCCGCCGCAGGTGAGCACGACATTGGCGTGGCACTCATCGGCCGCTTCCACAATGGCATCACCGATCTCGCTGACGTCGTCGCGCACGACCACATGCGAGGCGACCGCCCAGCCCTGCGCCGCGATGAGCTCCTCGAGCGCAGCACCCGCCTCGTCCTGGGCAAGATCGCGCGTATCCGAGCACGTCACAATCGAAATCTTCAACTCCATAGCGTTCCTCCTATAGCACCGTGCCCTCAGGCAAGTCGACACGCACGACATCCACGACGTCGCCCGCCCTGAGGTCACACGGGCCTTCGTCAATACGCAGCAGGCAGTTGGCCCGCTGCATCGTGCCGAGCAGCGCCGAATTCTGCGTCTTGGCCTCGGTCACCAACAGCTCACCGGTCTCGGGGTCGCGCAAAACCGTGGCACGATCGAAGAAGCGGCGATGCTGCCGCTTCTTCACGCCGTGTGTGAGCTTCGCCTGCTGCACGGGACGCACGCCCTCGGCAAAGCCGCGCATCTTGCGGATCGCCGGGCGGGCGAGCATCTCAAAGCCCACATACGCCGCCGCGGGATTGCCCGAAAGTCCCAAATATGGCTTGCCCCCCAGCAGGCCAAACGTGATGGCCTTGCCGGGACGCATCGAGATGCGGTCGAACAGCACCTCGCCCTCGCGCCGAACGAGCGCCGTCACATAGTCGTAATCACCCGCAGAGGCGCCACCACTCGTAATGACAAAATCGCACTCCTGCGCGGCGCGATGCGCCAGCTCGGCAATCGCCCGCTCATCATCGGGCGCAATGCCGTAGAACACGGGCTCGGCTCCTGCATCGAGCGCCTCGGCCATCAACGCCGACGAGTTGGAGTCGCGAATCTGCCCGCGCGCCGGCACGTTACTCGGTGCGACCAGTTCCGTCCCCAGCGAGATAATGCCCACGCGCGGCGCGGCATGCACCTTCACGCTCGCATACCCGGCGCTCGCCAGCAAGCCGGCGCCCGCCGGAGCCACAACCTCTCCAGCGTACATCACGACGTCGCCAGTATGCGCTTCCTCAGCAGCCGATCGAACGTTCTCCCCCACCTTGGCCGGCGCCGAGAATCTCACACGCGAACCCTCGTTGCCGTCACCGTCGAGCACATCGACGATCTCGTACTTCACCACGGCATCGGCACCTTCGGGTACCGGCGCGCCCGTCATGATACGAACCGTGTCGCCCGCGCCGATTGCGCCCTCAAAGACATGGCCCGCCGCCTCGTGCCCCACGACAGAAAGCGTCACGGGCGCATCGGTGGACGCTTTGGCGAGGTCGACGGCGCGTACGGCATATCCGTCCATAGCGCTGTTAGCAAACGGCGAAATGTCGATATCGGCCACCGCGTCCTCGGCCAAGGGAAGACCGGCGGCCTGCCACACGGGAATCTCGACGAGATCGGTCGGAGCAACGTGCGACAGAACAATCGACTGCGCGTCCTCCAGCGGAATGAGTTTCTCTGCCATATGCACCTCTTAATGCCACAGCGCACAACGGGGGCGCCAATTCTTTATGCTTGTCTCAGTATAATCCCCTGCCGCACGACGGCGAAACGACCCACGTTCTCGAATACATCTGTCGGCCGCAAGCCGCGAAACAGAACCGAAACCAACCTGCCGGTTTGTCACGTTTGGCACGTTCTATAATGCTCGTGTTGCAACCTAAAAGAGGAACGTATGGCTTTTACCGACAAACCCGAAAGCACAAACGAGGCGCAGGATCATTCCCAGCCGCTCGACGACGGCGGCTTTTTCTCCCTCAACGACGTCATCATGGCAGGCAGGCAACAGCTCACCCGCTCCGAGCATCTCTTGGCTGCCGACACGCGCCGCAATGCCCACAACCTACTCGCGAGCGCTAAGTTGCTCGTACTCGTCGTCATCGTCTCGCTCGCCATGGGCGTTGCCGCTTGGGCGTTTTTGGCCTCGTTGAATATCGCGACCGACTATCGCGAGCACCATACGTGGATTTACGCGCTGCTTCCCGTTGTGGGCGTTGCCACCGCATGGGTGTACAAAAACCACGGTCTTGCCGCCAAACGCGGTAACAACCTGGTCATCGACTCCGCTCTGGGCACACGCCTCATCCATAAGCGCATGGCCGTCCTCACCTTCGTCTGCTCCACGCTCACGCACCTAACGGGCGGATCGGCCGGTCGCGAGGGAGCCGCGGTGCAGATTGGCGGCACCATCGCCAGCAACATCTCAAGCCTCGCCCACCTCAAAAAGCATGACCACCACGACCTCATGCTCGCCGGCATCTCGTCGGCCTTTGGCGCCGTATTCGGTTCGCCCCTTGCCGGAGCTTTCTTTGGCATGGAGATGTGCTTTATCGGCAAGATCGACTACACCGCAGGGATCTACTGCCTGGTCGCCTCGTTTACCGGCTACTTTACATCACTCGCCCTGGGTACCGAGTACGAAGCGAATGCCATCGCCAGCGTTCCCGCCATGACACCCAAAACGGTCGTTATCGTTGTTATCAGCGCCATTATCTTCGGTCTGACGGCACGCCTCTTTGCCTGGTCGGTTCGAACCGTCAAGAGCCTGTACGGTCGCTTTATCACCAATTACCTCGTTCGCGCACTTATAGGCGCACTCGTGGTTTTGGCTGTCTATGCCCTCCTCGACGCCTGGGACTACGCCGGCCTTTCCACGTGGCTTTCGGGCGCCGGGTTTGCCGGCAACACCACCCTCGCCGACGCCGCCATCAAGCTCGTCGTAACGGCACTCACCCTGGGTGCCGGTTTCCAAGGCGGCGAGGTCACGCCCCTGTTTGGCATCGGTGCGGCACTCGGTGGCTGGATCGGTTGCCTTACCGGGCTCGACCCCAGTTTTCTGGCGGCTCTCGGCATGCTCGGCGTGTTCTGTGCCGGCCTTAACGTGCCCATCACCACCTGCATGATGGCCATCGACCTGTTCCACGGCACGGCCGCCGGGTTCTTTGTCATCGTGGCCTTTATCAGCTACCTCGCCGGCGGACACCGCGGCGTGTACCCTGCCCAGCGCATCATCTCACCCAAGCGCCGTTCGCTTATAGTGGATGAGGGCGGTACGGTAGCGGATGCTATCGAGCGCCACAACGACCTGATAGAGTAGACGTAAGTATTCGCCGTGCAGCCACAATCGGGGGGCAATTCGACCCGAGCGCGACCGCACCGTCACGCCATATGCCGGGAGTCGCCCATGCACGCAACTGATTTTGGTCGCACGCTCATCATCGCCAACCCAGCCGCCCAATCGGGTGCGGCGCGCGAAGTTGCCGAGCGCCTGCAACGCTTTTTGGACATGACTGCACGCGCATCCCAGTTTGACCTGGTATTGACCGAGCGTATGGGGCACGCCAAGGAGCTGGCCGCACAGGCTCAGGGCTATCGCACCGTTATCGCCCTTGGCGGCGACGGCGTGATCCACGAGGTCGTCAACGGGCTTATGGCACAAAAGGAGGACCCCCGCCCCGCTCTTGCCATCCTACCCGTGGGTTCCGGCAACGATTTTGCCCAAACGCTCGGTATAGAAGATTTCTCCGGCAATGATTTTGGCGCGCTGCTCACCTGCGAGCCGCAGCGTCAGGACATCGGTCGCATTCGCTCATGGAACCCCGCAAGCGGTAGCGGCGAGGCTACCGTTGAGTACTACGACCAGACGCTCTCCGTCGGTATTGACGCCGCCATCGGCCTGGGCACCACCGAGCTGCGCAAAAAGACGGGCCTCACCGGCGCTCCGCTCTACACCCTCTCGGGACTTGAACAGTTTGGCCTGCGCTATCGCAACTACCCCATGACAGTCAGCTTTGACGGCGCGCCCGCCGAGCGCGTGAGGGCGATCATCATGGCGATTCAGCTGGGCCCCACCTATGGCTCGGGCTATCGCATCTGTCCCGACGCCGACCCGTGCGACGGCATGCTCGACGTTTGCTACGCCTGCGGCCCCGTTCCGCGCGCGGTCGCGCTTCCCATGTTCCTTTCGGCCAAGGACGGCCACCATACCAAGTTGCCGCCGGTTTGCATGCGCCGCTGCCGCCATGCCGAGCTCACCTTTGGGGAGCCCGACTACCCCATCCAGGCCGACGGCGAACCTGTTATCGCCTCCCGCATCGAAGTCGACATCCTACCCGGCGCCCTCCAAGTCTGGCGTCCAACCCGCTAACCACCCCTAAGTTGCGGTGAAATAGGAACTGTTTATGCAGGTAAAGCCGCAAAACAGCCCCTATTTCACCGCAACTTATCGAGAAGATCACTCCTCCCCGCCCGGCTTGCGGCGGTTGGCCTTTTTAATGGCGTTGAAGTGCTTGTCATTAAGTCTGCGCTGGCGAGAGCGCTGAGGCACCTTGGTCTTTACGCGTCGACGCGGTGGACGCCCGCGACGCTCAAGCTCAGCGCGCAGCTTACGTAAACAGCAGCTACGATTTTGGAACTGACTGCGACTCTCGCGCGCCGTCACGGTAATCCCCGTAGGGATATGTTTCATGCGCACCGCCGAGTCCGTCGTGTTCACGCCTTGCCCACCCGGACCCGTCGCGCGAAACATCTGCACCTCGCAATCGCGCGCCAGCTCCTCGACCGACATCTCGGCATAGCGCGCATACTCACGCCATCCCATCGTGTTCTCATCCATATCAACACCTCCCCTCATACAAAAAATGTGACAAAGGGACAGTCCCTTTGTCACATCGCATACCAATCGCTTGTGTTGCGCGCTTAGGCGAAGGTGATCTCGCCGTTCTCACAGTCCATATCGGCGATACGGGCCAGGCTTTCAACGCGGAAGCCGCGCTCGCGGAGCTTATCGCCACCGCCCTGGAAGCCCTTCTCCACCGCAATGCCAATGCCGGACACCTCGGCACCCGCAGCCTCGCAGATCTTGATAAGACCCTCGAGCGCGCATCCGTTGGCCAGGAAGTCGTCGATAATCAGGACCTTGTCGCCCTCGGACAGGAAGCGCTTGCCAACGATGACCGGGTACTCCCTCTGCTTGGTAAAGGAATAGATGGTCGTGGCATACTGCTCGCCGTCGAGGTTGATGGACTGCGCCTTCTTGGCAAAGACCACCGGCACGCCGCCAAAATGCTGGGCTGCGATGCAGGCCATGCCAATGCCCGAAGCCTCGATCGTAAGGATCTTGTTAATCTCGACATCCTCGAACAGACGGGCCCACTCGGCGCCCATGTGGTCAAACAGCTCAACGTCGCACTGATGGTTGAGGAAAGCATCAACCTTAAGGACATTACCGGCCTTTACGATGCCGTCATGGCGAATACGGTCCTCAAGCTCCTGCATGGCGCAACCCCTTCTCGCGGCAACGATACCGCGCGATTAATAAACGTTGCTCGATAGTCTACCACGGACCGACCCCCGCCCGCCCCACAAGCCGCATCGCACCACAAAGCCGCATCGCACCACAAAGCCGCAAGCAGATAAACCGAGCTTACCAGCTGAATGCGATCGAGGCCCACGCCCAGCTCCTTTTGCATCACGGGCAGCGCCACGGTCACGACGGTCGAATCCAGACACACCATAAACGTCATGATGAGCACCGTAAACAGAATCGCCCATTTGCTCTTGCCATGGGTGTCTCCCTCAAGAGCGATGTGTTCGCGGCGCAGTTGCTCTGCGGTTTTCTCCATATCCATCCTTTCGAGTGGCGCAACACAAAAACGGGGCCCCAATCGCCTGCAAACAGTCGCGATTGGGGCCCCGCCTACGGTATCGGAACGAAAGGTCGCCGAAGCTTTCTGCCGGCATCGGCGCCTTGCACGAACGCTAGCCTAGCACTGCTCGAGCGCCTGCTCAAGGTCGGCAATCAGATCGGCCGTGTCCTCGAGGCCGCACGACAGGCGCACCATGTCGGCGGAGATACCACAGGCGATAAGCTCCTCATCGTTCATCTGGCGGTGCGTGGCGTTAGCGGGATGCAGGCAGCAAGTGCGGGCGTCGGCCACATGCGTGGCGATCTGAGCGAGCTTGAGGCTCTTCATAAAGGTCTCGGCCGCCGCGCGACCACCGTTAAAGCCAAAGCTCACAACGCCGCAGGTACCGTTGGGCATGTACTTTTGAGCTAGGTCATAGTACTTGTCGCCCTCCAGACCCGGATAGCTCACGAAGCGCACCTTGGGATGGCTCTGCAGGAACTTGGCAACAGCCAGGCCGTTCTCGCAATGACGCGGCATGCGCACATGCAGGCTCTCGAGCGAGCTGTTCAGGAAAAACGCCGCCTGCGGGTTCTGCATGGGGCCGAGGTCGCGCATGAGCTGAGCGGTTGCCTTGGTAATGAAGGCGCCCTCGCGACCGAACTTCTCGGCATAGGTCACGCCGTGGTAGCTCTCATCGGGCGTGGTGAGACCCGGGAACTTGTCCGCATGGGCCATCCAGTCAAACTGGCCGTGGTCGACGATCACGCCGCCCAGGCAGGCCCCATGTCCATCCATGTACTTGGTGGTGGAGTGCGTAACGATATCGGCGCCCCACTCAAAGGGACGGCACATCACGGGCGTCGGGAAGGTGTTGTCGACCATCAGCGGCACGCCGTGGTCATGCGCGGCCTTGGCAAAGCGCTCAATATCGAGCACGGCAAGGGCGGGGTTGGCGATCGTCTCGCCAAAGACGAGCTTGGTATTGGGCTCAAAGGCTGCCTCGAGCTCCTCATCGGTGCAATCGGGGGCAACGAACGTGCAGGTAACGCCCATACGACCCATGGTATGGGCAAGCAGGTTGTAGGTACCGCCGTAGATGGCCGAGCTTGCGACCACATGATCGCCGGCGCCGGCCACGTTAAAGATCGCGAGGAAGTTCGCGGCCATGCCCGAGCTCGTGAGCATCGCAGCGGTGCCGCCCTCCATCTCGCAGATCTTGGCAGCAACCAGATCGCACGTAGGGTTCTGCAGACGGCTGTAGAAATAGCCAGACTCCTCCAGGTCAAACAGCTTGCCCATGTGCTCGGACGTGTCGTACTTCCACGTGGTGGACTGGTAGATGGGCACCTGGCGCGGCTCCGCGTCTCCCGGGTGATAGCCGCCCTGAACACATGTCGTACCGATGGTCTGCTCGCTCATATCTAGCTCCCTTGCCTGGGTTACATTTTTATCCGGTTCACGATACCGCTACCCCGCACCCCTCTCAACCCATCCCCAAGGTAGGTTATGAGACAAATCAACCGGGGGCATTTATCGCAGATCTTGGCATTTATTCGATAGATAAAAATGAGGCATACATGAGGCTTTCGATGAACAAATGCATCGGCAAGGGTACCATAGGCGAGTACACCGTTACCGAGGAGACAACGATGAAGCAAATCGATACTGCCCAGCTCGACATCACCGCCTGTCAGGCTCAGGCTGCCGAATACCACGCCCGTGGCTTTAACTGCGCACAGGCCGTCGCCTGCACGCTCGCACCCGCCGTCGGGCTCGACCCCCAGACCGCCTTTATCCTCACCGAGGGCTTTGGCGCCGGCATGGGCGGCATGACCGAGACCTGCGGCGCTATCTCGGGCGCCGTGGCCATCATGGGCTTTGTAATGAGCGACGGCATGGATAACCCCAAGACCAAGGGCCAGACTTACAAGCTGTCGCGCGAAATCGCCAAGCGTTTTAAAACGAAAAACACGACGACCGTCTGCGGCACGCTCAAGGGCATCGGATCGGACAATGGTCCGCTCCGCAGCTGCCCCGGCTGCATCGACGACGCCATCGAGATCGCCTGCGATGTGCTAAAGCAGCTCGCCGAGTAAACGGCGGCAACAGAAAACGACGGCTGGCGTGCTTGGGATTCATCCAAAAGCACGCCGGCCGTCGCCGTTAGAACTCGGCAAATTTGGGAGCGCCAACCTCAATCTCCTCGCGCCCCGCCATAAGCTCGCGCATCTTAGCGCAAAACGGCTCCTGCTCCCCCGCCTTAAACACCAAATGAATCGTCACGGCATCCGCGTAATCGGTATCCGAAACCTTGGCACCCGAATCCTGCGCCAAACGAAGCACCTGCTCATACTGCGGATAGGCCACGTGCACGTCAACAGGCACGATGCTCGTCATCTCAACGACCTGCCCTGCCTCCTGAGCAGCTGCCACCGCCGCCTGCGTCGCCGCGGTATAGGCGCGCACCAAGCCACCGGGCCCCAACAGCGTGCCGCCAAAATAGCGCGTCACCACGCAGCAAACATTTTTGAGCCCAGCGCCGCGCAACACCTCGAGCGTCGGCATGCCGCTCGTGCGGCTCGGCTCACCGTCATCACTCTGACGCTCGCGTCCATCGACCAAAATCCATGCGGGAACATTGTGTCGAGCGTCGTAATGACGCTTGCGAACCATCTCGATGAAGGCATTCGCCTCATCCTCGGATTCAATATGGACCAGCTGGGCAATAAACCGGCTCTTGCGATCCACAAACTCGCCAGAAGCCTCAATATTCGATCGCAGAGTAAAGTAGCTGTCCAACAAAGCCCCTCAACAAAACTAAGCGCGGCAACAAACAGCCTCAATAATACGGCAAAGACAGCACCGTTGCCCTCGCCAATAAGAGCGAAAATGCCAATGATGCCGTCACCAACAGCGAGAACCCGTCAGCGCGAGCAAGGTGCCTTGAAAGACGAGATTGCAACAGAAATGAGGCTGCCGATGACCAGGCAAAAACAGCGAGATGCCAAGAACGGAACCGCCGATGATTCCGTCAACGAAAGCGAGAACCCGTCAGCGCGAGCAAGGTGCCTTGAAAGACGAGGGCATTGACCTTATGGTCATGCCCGAAGGCTTGAAAGGCAGATTGTCGCGCTGACGGGTTCGCAGCGTCAACAAAGTGCCGAGTGGGCCTATAAGCCGGGTTCTGTCGTGAACGGTCATTTATCTTGTCTGCACGTTACCGTGCAGCTCCACGCACGCTACCCGAACGCGGACCGGGCCGGCCCATAGCGTTCCTATTCGCGCTTGCTCCGGATGGGGCTTGCCAAGCCGCCGTGTTGCCACGACGCTGGTGGTCTCTTACACCACCGTTTCAGCTTTTCCCTTTACGCCTTGCGGCGCAGGTGGGAGTCTTCTTTTCTGCGGCGCTTTCCGTCGGATCACTCCGCCCGGCCGTTAGCCGGCATCCCGCCCTCTGGAGCCCGGACTTTCCTCACGCGTGCCGCAAGCAGCACATCGCGCGACCGTCTGGCCCACTCAGCAGTGCAAGAGTGTAACACACCGTTGCCGCAGGCAAAGACACAACACAAGCGTTCGACACGATATACCAAGAACCATGCCATGCGGTACAATAGGGTCGTCGATGGGCAACGTCGCCAGTCGAGACGCGACCGCGCTCCGCACCCCTCCGTCTACTCGGTGCGTTCCCGCCTCCTCCCCGAGGCGGGATGTCGGCATTTTCATGCACCGACAACCCAATAGCCTGTGAACAGTCCGGACAGCGTTGCGCACGAGTAGCATTGCGCACCTCACCGGCAAACGCAAAAAGGGACCCGTCCATTGCGGACGGATCCCTTAAAGCAAGTGATCGTCAAACCGATTTACTCGGCGTCGGTCTCCTCGTCCTTCTTCTCGGAAGGCAGCGGGGTAACCTCGATCTCGACGCCCAGAGTCTCAGCAGCGGACTTCATAGACAGGGAGATACGACGACGGTCGAGGTCGATCTCCATGACCTTGACCTGAACCTTGTCGCCAACGTGGGTGACCTGAGAAGGCTGGTCGACGTGCTTGTTGGCCATCTCGGAGATATGCACCAGGCCCTCGATGCCCTCGCCCAGATCGACGAAAGCACCAAACGGGACAAGCTTGGTCACAGTGCCCTCGACGATAGCGCCGACGGGGTACTTCTTGACCAGTGCGCGCCACGGATCCTCGGTGGTCTGCTTGAGACCCAGGGAGATGCGCTCGCGGTTGAGATCGACATCGAGAACCTCGACCTCGACCTCCTGGCCGACCTTGACAACCTCGGAAGGATGGTTGACGTGGTTCCAGGAGAGCTCGGAGATGTGGATGAGACCGTCGATACCGCCGAGGTCGACGAAGGCGCCGAAGTCGACGATGGAGGAAACGGTGCCCTGGAGACGCATGCCAGACTTGAGCTTGGACAGGATCTCGGAACGCTCGGCCTTACGGGACTCCTCAAGCACGACGCGACGGGAGAGAACGACGTTGTTGCGGTTGCGGTCCATCTCGATGACGCGGGCCTCGATGCGGGTGCCCATGTAGGAGGTGAGGTCCTTGACGCGACGGAGGTCGACGAGGGAAGCGGGCAGGAAGCCACGCAGGCCGATGTCGAGGATCAGGCCGCCCTTGACAACCTCGATAACCTCGCCCTCGACGTTCTCGCCGGAGTTGAACTTCTCCTCGATGCGGTTCCAAGCACGCTCGTACTCGGCACGCTTCTTGGAAAGGACCAGACGACCGTCCTTGTCCTCCTTCTGGAGAACCAGGGCCTCGATGGAATCACCGAGTGCAACGATGTCTGCAGGGTTAGCGTCCTTGCGGATGGACAGCTCGCGGACCGGGATAACGCCCTCGGACTTGAATCCGATGTCAACGAGCACCTCGTCATGCTCGATCTTAACGACAGTACCGTTAACGAGATCGCCCTCATCAAAGTCGGTAATCGTACCGTCGATGAGGTTGTTCATCTCCTCCTCGTTGACATCGTCAAGAGAGAAAATGGACGAGTTCTGAATCTCACTCAAAGGTGGACCCCTTTCGAACTACGGGGCCCCGATTGCTAGGACCTACAGAAGGGTGCGACAAGCACACAACGTTTAGGAACACTCGGGAGCCGACAGATACTAATGTGACGCTTATGCAATCACGTTCGTATAGGTTACGTGGAAATCACTTCGATTTCAAGCGTGAACTGCGATTTTTTACTCGTATGGAGACTTTTTCGCAATCTTGTGAACGACCGTCTCCATAAGTTGACGATGAGCAGCTAGGCACACTGCTTTGGGGTAAAGTATCCCAGACATACGATTCTGGAACGATTTTTCGAGAAAGGTGCCCGCGTGCTCAAAGCAGTCGTTTTCGATATGGACGAGACGCTTCTTAGCATCAACCTCAACGCGTTCATCCTTCGCTATTTTAAGGATGTCTCGTCGATGCTCGCGGATATCGGACGTCGCAGCCGCGGGGGCACGATGGCGCGCCTCGGCACCATCCTGGTCGACCTCAACGCCAATCGCCGCAGCAGCACGGACAATCGCACCAATCTTGAGTTTTACCAGACCGAGGTCGAGCGCCGGTGCGGCATTTGCCTCTCGGACCCACTTATCTACGAGGCGTTTACCTACTACGATCACGAAGTTCTGCCGTACAAGAACGATGACATGATCAACGCAAAAGCCATGCCGGGTGCGCACGCCGCGCTTCAAGCCGTACAGGACGCGGGGCTGCGCTGCGCGCTCTTCACCAACCCCAGCTTTCCCCAAGGGGCCATCGAGTGCCGCATGGGCTGGGGCGAGCTGGCAGACGCGCCCTTCGAGCTCGTAACGCACATGGGCAACGCCACGCGCTGCAAGCCCGATGCCACATATTATCTAGAGCAGCTGCAGGTCATGGGGCTCGAGCCGCACGAGGTCCTTATGGTGGGCAACGACCCCAAGCGCGACTTCCCCAGCCCCGACTGCGGCATTCAAACCGCCTATGTGGGCCAAGGAAAGCCCGGCCGAGCCACCTGGCGTGGAACCATGGAAGACTTCGCCCGCGACTTTAACGCCGTAGTAGAAGCCTTCTACGAGCACCAAATAGCCGACGAACTAAGCTAGTCCCCAAATCAGGAATGGGGCGCACATTTGCCCCACGCTTCGTTACGTGGGCAACGGCTTGAGGGCAAGATGCGATGCCCCAGTGTCCTAGGCCGTGATCATTTTGACGCGTTCGCCGATTTTGGCGTCGCGCTTGTCGGAAATAACAGTAAAGCCCTCCAGGTCGCACACCTTTACATTTGAAAACACGTGGAACTTGGAGCTATCGGCGAGTACGTAACTCGCTTGGGAATTCTGCATCACGATACGTTTTTTGATAGCCTCGGGATAACCTGGCGTCATGATACCGCGGTCCTCGTCCACCGCGTTGACACCTATAAACGCCCGGTCAAAGTACAGCTCGCGCAGCGCGCTCTCAACCATAGGACCGGTGAGCGAGCAGGTAACGGGGTTGAAGTCGCCGCCAATTACCACCACCTTAGCAGCAAGCTCGCCCGTAAACCGACATGCATAGCCGTTGGTGGTGTAGATAGTCACCGGCTTGTCGACGAGCAGGCTCAGGAGCGCCGTCGCGGTGTTACCGGAGTCGACAGCGAGATGAGACCGTCACGCCCGAAGACCCCGCTTTCGCCGCCGAGGAACGCGCGGCGCACGTGGCCCATGAGGAGCGGCTCGAGCATATCGAGGGGCTCCTTCCCAAGAAGGGAAACGACCCTGCGGGACGACACGGCGAAAACCATCGTTGATTCCGGCAAGAGACGCCGTTTCTCTGGTACCTTCATCTTCAACCCAGACCGACAATGCCGGCCAGGCACTTAACCCAAAAGGAGACAGCATGCCCAACGAGCTCAGCTATGAGGTCAGCCTCGAGCGCAGCAGCCAGATCCGCGCCGACCTGCCGCAGCACCCCGAGAAGTACACCATGCTCACCGGCGACCGCCCCACCGGCCGTCTGCACCTGGGCCACTACTTCGGCACGCTCAAGAGCCGTGTCGAGCTGCAGAACATGGGCGTGCACACCAACGTGCTCATCGCCGACTACCAGGTCATCACCGACCGCGACAGCACCGATAACATCCAGGACAACGTCTACAACATGGTCATCGACTACCTGGCCTGCGGCCTGGACCCCGACAAGACGATGATCTACACGCACTCCGCCGTGCCCGCGGCAAACCAGCTTATGCTGCCGTTCTTGTCGCTCGTCTCCGAGGCCCTGCTGCAGCGCAACCCCACCGTCAAGGCCGAGATGGAGGCCAGCGGTCATGAGCTCACCGGCCTTTTGCTCACCTACCCCGTGCACCAGGCGTGCGACATCCTGTTCTGCAAGGGCAACGTGGTGCCGGTCGGGCGCGACCAGCTGCCGCACATCGAGCTCACCCGCACCATCGCACGCAAGTTCAACAACCGCTACGGCAAGGTGTTCCCCGAGGTCGACGCGCTGCTGTCCGATACGCCGCTGCTGCCCGGCCTTGACGGGCGCAAGATGAGCAAGTCCTACGGCAACGCCATCAACATCTCCATGACCGCCGAGGAGACGGCCAAGCGCATCAAGAAGAGCCAGACCGACGGCGAGCGCATGATCACGTTTGACCCCGAGAACCGCCCCGGCGTGTCCGGTCTGCTTTCGACAGCCGCCATCTGCACCGGTCGTTCAGAGGTTGAGATTGCCGAAGAGATTGGCATGGGCGGCTCCGGTCAGCTTAAGAAATACGTGACCGAGGCGGTCAACGAGTACTTCGCGCCGATCCGCGAGCGTCGCCAGCGCTATGAGAACGACCTGGACTATGTGAAGGACGTGCTGCACGAGGGCAACCGCCGCGCTAACGAGGTCGCCGAGGCCACGCTCGCCGAGGTACGCGAAGCCATGGGAATGGTGTACTAAGCCATCCGGCTCGCGGAAACGCGCCGCGACACGCGAATGGGCCATCTTCACGTGTCCACGCCTTCGACATAGCCAAGGTCTTACGAGGTGGGCGATAATAAGCCCGCCTCGTTTTTTACGTTGTATGGGGGATTGCATGTACCGACTTGTTGCCAGCGATATGGATGAGACGTTTCTCGATGCCGACCACGCCATCCCGGCGTCCAATCTCCGAGCACTCAAACGCATGAGGGAGCTCGGTGTGCTGTTCGTCCCTTCGAGCGGGCGATGGTATTCCTCTATCATGGACAACTTCTCGGGGGAGGCCCGCGAGCTGATCGAAGACGGCTATGTGCTCTCCTATAACGGCGGCTTCATCAACCGCGTGGGAGACCCCACCCCGCTCACCACCTGCGGCCTTTCCAACGAATGCGCGAACGCGATCTATGCAAAGGGGCTCGAACTCGGACTCTGCATGCACGTCAACGTCGCCGACGGCCACGTGTTCGTGAATGACGCACCCACACGGGAGCGCGACTATCTGGAATCGATCACCGGGGTCACTCATTTTCGCGGATCTGACCATCCCGACCTCTCATTCCTTGAAGGCCGTGGCATCGTGAAGATCCTGTACGTCGACTGGGACTTCGATGAGCTGCAGGAATTGGGCCGCAAGCTCGCGCCGATGGCCGAGCGACTCGGCGTTGACATCACCTTCTCCTCCAAGCGCTACCTCGAACTCATGCCCGCAGGCGTTGACAAAGGGACGGGGCTCACGCGCCTTGCCGATATGCTGGGAATTCCGATGTCCGAGGTCATCGCCGTTGGTGATTCCGCAAACGACCTCTCCATGATCAAGGCGGCGGGACTGGGCGTCGGCGTGGCGAATGTCACCGACGACGTGCGGCCGTATTGCGATGTCGTCCTTGAAACGGCTGGGACTGAGGGTGCGTTCTCCGAACTCATCGAGCGATTCCTTGAACCCCAACGACCACATGTCGCTGTGTCTTTCTATTTGTAACCCTTGATTAACTTATGGAGAGGCTGTGTGCTCGTCGGTCTACGACTTGGGTCTCAGAGAATTAGCTATAGTTAACTTAATGAAGGCACAGGCGAATTAAAGACCTTCGACACGAACGTTGCGCCTTCCCTCCCCTCGCGCAACACCTCTTTGGAAAGGCGCCCCGCGCATGTGGGGCGCCTTTCTTGACTACAATGGCGATATCGATTGAAAGTGAGGGCGGCATGGCAGACCGGGACACCGACGGATTCTTCAACCGCGTATACGACATGGTACGCCAGGTGCCCTGCGGCATGGTTGCCACATATGGTCAGATCGCCAAGCTCGTTGGTGAGCCCCGTCGAGCCCGATACGTGGGATACGCCCTGCACGTCAATCCGGAACCCGGCACCATCCCCTGTCATCGCATCGTATTCGCCGACGGACGCCTCGCGGAGGGGTTCGCCTTCGGTGGGCCCGAGGCGCAGCGCACACTGCTCGAGGACGAAGGCGTTGCCTTCCTCGCCAACGGACATGTCGACCTGCAGGCCTCTCGCTGGCCAGCGGGCCTGGTATGACAAGGGGCGCCGACAGCGCCCCTTCCCGTTTTGGATCCTTGGCAGGCAACCCAATCAAACGGTCGCCTCGAGTGCGTCCCCCGCGCGGTCGAGTGTGCTTCTGACCTTGGCACCCTGTTTGAACCACGTGCGCAGGTCCTCGAGCGTGCTGCCCACTTGCATACACCTTGATTTTGCGACCACCCCTCGTGGTCACCGTGCAGCGGTCGCCGCTCTCGCTGTTCTCGTGCGCCGTGATCTTCTTGAGGTAATCGCGGCGAAACGCCACGACGCGGGCGTTGCTGATCTCGATGAACCAATCGTCATCGACAAGCGAAGTACCCGTGGCACCTCGGCTTGCCATCTCCTCGGAGAAGGAGAAACCGAGCGCGCGCTCCTGCCTGCCGATCTCGAGGATGCCGCGGGCCGGCATGCCGAGCATGAGCAGGGGCAGGAACCCCCCTATGAACAGGAACAGGAACGGGATGAGCACGAGCAGGCGCGCACCCTCGTCGGTGAAGACCGCCATGAAGGCGAGGACGAGCGAGAAGACGAGGGCCATGCCGTTGAAAACAATCGTCAACGGCTTGATGGCAGACCAACACAGGCCCGCCTTGGTCATGGGACCGTCGACGGCGTCCGAGACTTCGATGCCCTCTTCCTCCAGACGGGCGAGGAGGTTGAGCGAGCACACCCCCTCGAGGCTTATCGAGCAGAACTTCCGGTCGCCCTCGAACAGGTCGATCCTCATCATCTGCGCGTGAAGCGTTGCACGGGTGATGTTGCCAAACGTCGTCTCCTTGCGGATGCCGAAGGCGTTACGCGAGAGAATGCGCCCACCGTCCACGTCGATACGCGGGATGCTCAGCAAGGCCCAGATAGCCATACCCGCGAGCGCCATGGCATGACCGAACCACACAAGTTCGTGGTCCCACTCGCCCAGCGAGACGCCCTGCCAGACGTAGACACCCAGCATGAGCAGTTCGAACGCGACGGCGCAGCAGGCGATGATCGTGCGGATGGCTGCGGGCATGCGCACCGTGAAGCAATCGAGGCTGTCCGTTGCCTCGCTGCGCTCGCTCGCGCCGCGGCGGGCGACCCATGCAGTGAGCGGGCCGACGATGAACACGGTCATACCGACGCGCAGAATGGATTCGAGCAGATTACTCATAGGGGCCACCGCCTCGAGCTCTGGAGATTAACTGCAGGAAACGCTGCCAGAACGATGGGATGCGCACAACGTAAGGAGCCGCGTATCGGCAAGCGGCGGCATCGCAATCGCCCGGCGAACAGATGATGATCGGCGCCGGGCCAGACGAATTAAACAAAAGGGTGGTCGACGGCGCCCTCGCAGGCGCACCGTCGACCACCCTTCACGTCGCAGCGACCCTACGAGCCGTCCGAAACGAAACGCACTCCGCCAGAGCGCTACCCAATCTTGCGGATGCTCGGGATCGCCCAGGTGATGCCTGCTAGGATCACCATTGCAGCACCGATGAGCACGAAGCACGCGCTTACGCCGATGGCGTCCGCGAACAAGGTCGATGCGACGAGCCCCACGGGCATAGCCCAGCTGCAGACCGCTCCGTACAGACCGAAGACGCGGCCCATGCACTCGGGATCGACGCGCTCCTGCATGAGCGCCATCTGCGGCGCGCTGTACAGCGGACTCGAGACCCCCATCGCGAACGTAAGCCCCAGAAACACAACGAGCGCGGAAGGGGGCACGAGGCCGCCCGCGAGCGCGGCGGCTCCGATGAGGCCGATGGCCAGCGTGCACGAAAGAGCGCGGTTCTTAAGGCCACCCGTCGCCCCGATCCAGCCGCTCGCCGCGATCATGCCGACCGAGAACGCGATCTCCGCGATAGCCGACTGCGTAGTGGTGCCCCCAAAATGGTCGAACACCATGAGCGGGAACAGCGCGGATATGGGCGAGAACAGGACCGAGAAGGCGAAGCCGATCCAGAGCATGGCGAACAGACCGTGATGGCGTTTGAGCTCGCGGTACCCGTTGGCCGTCTCCAATAGGAAGGCCCGCACCGCGCGGTGCGACGCCTCGGCGTTCTCCTCGGGCGTATGGCGCTCGGGCGCCGGCGTCTTGATGCCGGAGGTCGCCACCGCGATGCTCGCGAGCACCGCCCCGGCGACATCGAGCGCGATCATGAAAGTCAGACCAAACGCCGGGTAGACCGCCGCGGCGATGGCGTTGCCGATGATATAGCTACCCGACTGCATGAACTGCAGCATGCCCGCCAGCTTGCCGAGCACCTCGGGCGGGGCGATGAGCGGTGTGAGCGCGTTGAAGGCGGGCGTATGGAGCGTGCTGCCCAGCGCACGGACGAACAGCACCGCCGCCACAACGGCGACAGAAAGGTCGCCCCGAAGCGAGCCGAAGACAAGCGTGAGGCTCACGGCCGCGATGAAGAGATCGGCGCCGATCATGAGACGCTTGATGGACGTGCGGTCCACGATGGTGCCCGCGAAGGCGCCGAGGAGCGCCATGGGCAAGAAGGCCGCCAGGCTCACGAACGACAGGGCGCTCGCGGAGCCGGTGGTGAGGGTGACGTGCCAGATGAGACCCATCTGCAGAATGGAGCTCGTGAGCACGGAGAAGAACTCGCCGATCCAGACGATGGCGAGCGAGCGCTTCCAAGAAGCGCAGGGGTTCGGTTGTGTCATGGAATAATCCTTTGATGCGATCGGTGGTATGCAGCGAAGTACCGGTCGCTCACGCGACCGTGGCTAGAGCCAAATGGAAGCAAGCATGGTGCAGCTCCCCTTTCCAAATCTAGAGGTAAACCTTCAGCCGTGAGTGGAGCTATTATAGGGACTTGCGAGCCAAGATGCAACAGGAAGACCTCTACGGAGCGTAGATGCCGGGCGCCCCGAACCACTTATGCCATGAGAGACGGCATCCGATTCTCCTTGACTTGGTCTCAATGTGATATCACAATGCAATCAGCAGTCGCACGGACTGCTCGGGGACTCGCCTCCTCCCCATCGCAATCTGGAGCGCGGCGCCGGGGACGTCACGCAAACGCCGGCGCAGTCGTGAAAGGAACTCACAATGAGCGTGGAAAAGCAACTCAAGGCCAAGTCGGGCTACGGCATGCTCGTCGCCGTGGCGGTGGCGCTCATCGCCATCATCGGCCTCTTTATCTGGAGCACCATCGGGCTCGCGAGCACGCCCGACGGCGTCGACGCGCCCGCAGTCTACGGATGGGGGCTCGGCCTCAGCATCCTCGCGTTTTGCCTGTGGTTCATCCCACTCAACGGATTCTTCTCGCTGCAGCCCGGCCAGGCGCGCGTGTGCATCCTGTTCGGCAAGTACGTGGGCACCGTCCGCGACGAGGGCTTCTTCTGGGCCAACCCGTTCTTTAGCAAGAGCATGGGCGGATCGGCCGGGATCGGCGAGATGATCGAGCTCGAGATGAGCGATTCCAAGGCCGCCAAGGCCGCGGCGCAGAAGGCCGCCAAGGGCAACCCCACCACTATCTCCACCCGCGTGCGCACCCTGAATGGCGAGCGCCTGAAGGTCAACGACAAAATGGGCAACCCCATCGAGATCGCAACCGTCGTGGTGTGGCACGTCGCCGATACCGCCAAGGCGCTCTTCGACGTCGACGACTACCAGAGCTATGTCGCCATGCAGGCCGAGACGGCGCTGCGCCACGTGGCGAGCGTGTACGCCTACGACCACCTGGAGGACGAGTCCGATGCCGCCGGCGCCATCACGCTGCGCGCCAATGTGGAAGAGGTCTCCGAAGCCCTGCGCCGCGAGCTCGCGATGCGCCTGGCGCCCGCCGGCGTCGAGGTCGACGATGCACGTCTCACGCACCTCGCCTACTCCCCCGAGATCGCCCAGGCGATGCTGCGCCGCCAGCAGGCCGAGGCCGTCATCGCCGCACGCAAGAAGATCGTCGAGGGCGCGGTCTCCATGGTCGACATGGCCGTGAAGGAGATGGCTGCCGGCGGCACCATCGAGCTCGACGACGAGCGCAAGGCGCAGATGGCCAGCAACCTCATGGTGGTGCTCTGCGGTGAATCCGAGGCGCACCCGGTGCTCAACGCAGGCTCGCTGTACTAACCCCAACACCAATGAGTAATTTGGGGACGGGTGCAAAATTGCACATTCGACAAGAAGGCACGTCATGGCACGCAAGCAGTATCCACTCCGTATAGACCCCGCTATCTGGGAGGCCGTCCAACGCTGGGCGGACGATGAGATGCGCAGCGCCAACGGTCAGGTGGAATGGATCTTGCGAGACGCCCTCAAACGCGCGGGAAGGCTGCCGAAGAAAGAGCCCTCGTTCAAGGGCACGCCCAAAGGCGAAGAGGGCTAAGCCGGGAAGACAGGGCTCGGCCGCTGCCGACGTCGGGACAAAGCCGCGCCCCGCGCCGCGGTCGAGGCAGAGCTGAGCCCCGCCGCTCCAAAGTCGAGCCGAACGGCGGGGCCAACACCAACCCAAAGCAAGCTCGCCCCCTCTATACGCACCAACCGGTCCCCGGAGGCATCCGCCTTTGGGGACCGTTCTTTTCCCAGCTAAATGTCGTATATAAAGCCTTTTGACAGCTCGATTTTGCCCCGTGGGGGTCAAATATAAAGACCTTTGATGGTACGATGCTCGCGTCAATGACATGGTGGCTCTCGACAGGGGTCACCCCGACCCTCTAGGGAGCAAACGCATGGAGCTGGGCTCGCACATCAAGGAGCATCGCACGGAGCTCGGACTGTCCCAAGACGATCTGGCGGAGCGCATCTACGTGTCGCGCCAGACCATCAGCAACTGGGAGTGCGGCCGTACGTATCCGGATGTCCAGAGCCTGCTGCTGCTTTCCAACGTGTTCGGGGTGACCGTGGACTCCCTCATCAAAGGAGATGTGGAAACCATGGCACAGGTAATGAACGAAGCGGTCAAGAAGTACAACGCCCTATCCACAATCACGGTCGTGAGTGCGGTCGTGTTTTTGGTGCTGAGCGCGTGGGCGGCGTTCCAGTTCGAATGGGGCTGGGGCATGCACATCGCGCCCACCGCGGCGTTTGCCGCCGTGGCGCTCGTCGTGATGCTCGTGGCGTTCGTGTATATGGAACGCATGAAGAAGCAGCACGACCTCGTCACGTACCGCGAGGTGTTGGCGTTTAGCCGCGGCGAGCAGGTCGATCGCGACACGCTCGAGGGGCGCCGTGAGCGCGAGATGAACCCTTGGGTCAAGGGCACGCGCAACGCGGTGCAGATCATCATCGGCGCCATCGCCGGCGGACTGGTGGGCGTCGGCATCGGCATGCTCGCCAAGATGCTGAGTTAAAAGCGCGGGTACGCACCCGTTCCCCGAAATGGTATCCCCCTTAGCCCCCATTCTGAAGATGTATGCCAGAATGGGGGCGATTCCCGTTAGGAGGTGCCCCATGAACGTCACCGTACGCGCGTCCCTCATCGCATTGATCGCAATCGTTGGCGCCTGCTGGGCAATCCCCGTCCTCCTGGTGAGGGTCGTCCCACCCGATGCCGGCATGATCGCCATGATGGCGCTGATCTACCCCGTGCTCCCCGCAACTGCAATCACCCTCGGCCTGCTCGCCGCGAACTCCGCGAGGACGCTCTTCTGGGTACCCGCGGCGCTCGGAATCGGACCCGCGGTCCTGTTTCCCCTCAAGGTCGAGGGCAGCCAGGACCTTGCGTTCCATGGGGTTGCCTATACCGCAATCGGCTACGCCGCCATGGGCCTGTACACTTGGATGACTGCTCGACAACATCGCTAAGCCATCGCAGCAACAATCATGCAGGTAAACCCCGTGCAAAACAGTTTTTGCAGCGCCCGGCAAGCCTTGCCGCATATGATGTACAACAGATTCGATAGCGCACCCGGCGTGTTCGCGGGACGCTCCTTCACGACCGGGAGGTGACGATGGACATCAGCAACCAGATCAAGACGCGGCGCGAGGCGATGGGCCTCTCGCAAGAGCAACTTGCCGAGAAGCTCTATGTATCGCGTCAGACGATCAGCAACTGGGAGCGGGACAAGACGTATCCGGACGTCCAGAGTCTGCTCATGCTGAGCATCCTATTCGACACCTCCATAGACACGCTCGTGAAGGGAGACGTGACCGTTATGGAAGAGGCAGTCGAAAGAGATCGCAAGCGCATGGGAACGCGGATGCTATGGCTGGCCGTGCTGATGCTCGCGTTGCTGGCGGTGGCGTTCGCACTGATACTGTCGCCGGCGTTTAACTGGATGGAGGGCACCTGGGGCGCCGGCGTCGCCGCGGCTGCGGCGTTCCTGCCGGCGATAGCGGCGCTTGTTGTCGCGACCGTCCTCGAGCGCATCAAGCGCGAGAACGACCTGGTGACATACCGCGAGATCCTCGCTGTCCGCAATGCAGACAGGTGCTTTACAGCCACAAGCGCGATAGTTTCAACAACAAGATGCAGTGCCCCAGAGCCCCTAGCAGTCGACGATGGTCTTGCCGATCATGATGTTGAGGATCTCGACGTCGGTATCCTTCATGCCAACGCGGCCCACATAGCCCATGCTGGCGATCGTCTCTTCCACCGTATCCTGAATCAGGCCCTCGCCGGCGCGGAAGCCGCGGCCCTGCATGGCCATATCGTGGCCCAGAATCGCCGCATCAACGGCTGCGGAAATCTTGGCGGCACAGCTCGCCTTGGCGCCATCGCACACGATGCCGCCCACGTTGCCGAGCGTATTCGAGACCGTCGCGCCGATCTGATCACGCGTGCCACCGCACAGCCAGGTAATCGCAGCGCCGGCACCGCACGCGGCGCAAATAGCACCGCAAAACGCCGAAAGTGCACCAATATAGCTTTTGATATGCACGGCAATAAGATCGGACAGCATCACGGCGCGCACCAGGCGCTCGTGGTCGCAGCGCAGGTACTCGGCATATTCCATAACGGGCAATGCGCAGGTAATGCCCTGATTGCCCGAGCCGCACACAATGGCGACCGGCAGCGCGCAGCCGTTCATGCGGGCGTCGGACCCGGCGGCCGCACGGGCACGGGCACGGCAGGCGACGTCATCGGCGCGAGCGCCCAGCAGCGTACGGCCCACCTCGGCGCCCCAAGCGTGCGCCAGGCCCTCGGCACTGATCGCACCGTTCAGCTCAATCTGACGCTCAACGGCAGCGCGAGCACCCTCAACATCGCCGTCCTCAATAAAGTCGACGATGGTCTCGATCGACATGGGCGTGTCGGCGCTATCTGCCGCGCGCTCGGCCACCACGCGCTCGGCGCAGGCGGCACACTCCCCCACCGACTTGCCGCATACCGGAATACCGTCGAGTGTATGGCACGTGACATTGGTGTGGTGGTCGGTAATCTCGACGACCGCGGTATGCCCCCCGGCCGTGGCAGTCACCTTGATGTAGAGGTTGGGCACGCCCTCGACAAGCGACACATCGCAGTAGCCGGCATCGGCGAGGAGCTCGGCCACGCGAGCACGGTCTTTATCGTCAACACTCTCGAGCACCTCGAGCGCGCTCTTGGCGTCGCCGCCCACGGCACCCAGCACGGCCGCGGCTTCAATACCATGCATACCGCCCGAGTTAGGCACGGTCACGCTCTTTACGTTCTTGATGATGTTGCCCGAGCAGGCAACATCCATATGATCGGGTTCGCAACCGAGCGTCTGGCTCGCCAGCGCCGCTGCATAGGCAACGGCAATGGGCTCGGTGCAGCCGAGCGCACAGACAAGCTCGCGGTTCAAAACATCGCAAAACGCGGTATCACGAAGGGAATCGGCAGGCATAGGTATCTCCTACTTGTATAACGGGTTGCTCTCGCAAGTATCAACTTCTCCATTTGATAACAAGGCACCAAAAACCGCAAGTCGAGTTCCGGCAGACGGCCGCCAGAAGCAAATTGGCGGCATTTTTCGTGATGGGCTAATGTTCGCGTCCGCTAAAGCGTTTGACCAAAAAACGCCCGAGTGTTTAGGCAAAAGACGCGCTATCATGCAGTCGAACGCGGTAAAACCTTTAGCAATTCCGCCGCACGGACCAGAGAGGAACCACTCATGAAGATCGGTATCGGCAACGACCACGCCGCCGTCGAGCTCAAGAACATCATTTCCGAGCACCTGAAGGAGCGCGGCTGCGAGGTCGTGAACTTTGGCACCGACACCTCCGAGAGCTTTGATTACCCCATCGCCGGCTACAAGGTGGGTAAGGCCGTGGCCAACGGTGACGTCGACCTGGGTATCCTAATCTGCGGTACCGGCGTCGGCATCAGCCTGGCCGCCAACAAGGTCGAAGGTGTTCGCGCCGTCGTATGCTCCGAGCCCTTCAGCGCCAAGCTCTCCCGCATGCACAACAACACCAACGTGCTCGCCTTTGGCGCCCGCGTCGTGGGCTCCGAGCTCGCCAAGATGATTGTCGACGAGTGGCTCGACGCCGAGTTTGAGGGCGGCCGCCACGAGCGTCGCGTCAATCTCATCAACGAGATTGACCAGACCCGCGGACTCAAGGTCGTCGACGAGGCTTAAAGACCTACAAAGCCATATGCTAACGCCAGCCCCCCGCCCGGAAGAAACATCCGGACGGGGGCTGTTTAGTAGATTTTTGGGATATACCTAGAAATCTACTGGAATAAAAAGGGCGCCGCGGATGGAATTCCGCGGCGCCAAAGCCACACGCTAACAGCTTTGAGGAGTCAAAGCTGGTTTAGCCAAAGAAGCGCTTGATCTCGATCTCGGCGTTCTCCAGGCAGTCGGAGCCGTGGATCACGTTGGCGTTGACATCGACAGCGAAGTCGCCGCGAATGGTGCCGGGGGCAGCGTCAAGCGGGTTGGTAGCGCCCATAAGGGTGCGCATCTTGGAGACAGCAGAAAGACCGGAAACGACCATCTTGACGACCGGACCGCTCGTCATAAAGTCGCAGAGACCGCCAAAGAAAGGCTTGTCGGCCAGATGAGCGTAGTGCTCCTCGACGGTAGCGCGCTCGAGCGTGGTCATCTCCATGCGCTCGATGACAAGGCCGCTGCGCTCAATGCGAGCAACGATCTCGCCGATCTTGCGATCGCGCACAGCGTCGGGCTTAATCATAATGAAGGTCTTCTCGATAGCCATAAGGTAGCCTTTCAAGTAGGTTCGCGCGTGCCCAAGTCCCATTCCGGCACCCGCCTGGACTGCATCGTAACAGAGTTTTAGCTGCAGTTAAACAAAAAACTGTTTATTGAAACACTACAATTTATTAAAACGTTCCATATGTGTCACTTCTGTTTCGAAGCCCGATTAGAGTACCATCCGACCGCGCATCAACCGCACCGAACCGAGCGGACGGTCGGTTGCCGCCCGTGAACGTAGCCCCTTCACAACCTGCCCAAAGGTCCTACAGAAGTTATCGACAAGCCCCTTTCCCATTGCAACAAAATACGGGCGTCCACTGCAGCAGACGCCCGTAAAGGCAAAAACGATTTATCAATAAATGGCCAAAGCCGCTTCAACTAAACCCTTACTTTGCCCCATGGCCCATCTCGACGACCTTGGTCAGCGATCCAAGCACACCTTCGTCGGCAACGAGTTGTGCCTGGGCACGCTGCAGCTGCACGGCAACGGCGGCAGGGGCGGTACCGCCCTCGGTCGTGCGTGCAGCGACAATCGACGGGATGTCGAGCGCCTCGGTAATGTCGTGCTCAAAGAGCGGGCTTGCCTCTTGGAACACCTCAAACGGCAGGTCCTCAAGATTGCAGCCGCGCTTCTCGCACATCAGGACCAAATGGCCCACCACGGCGTGGGCCTCGCGGAACGGCAGGCCACGCTTGGCCAGGTAGTCGGCAACGTCGGTGGCGGCAAGGTGCCCCACGCCGCACTCGCGCGCCATGGCATCCTCGTTGACGGTCCAGGTCGAGATCATACCGGCCATAACGGACAGGCACTGCATGAGCGTATGGGCGGTATCGAGCGCGCCCTCCTTGTCCTCCTGCAAGTCCTTGTTATAGGCGAGCGGCAGGCCCTTCATGGTCACGAGCAGCTGCACCAGGTTGCCATAGACTCGGCCGCTCTTGCCGCGGATAAGCTCGGCAAAATCGGGGTTCTTCTTCTGCGGCATGATGGACGAGCCAGTGGAATACGAGTCGGAAAGCGTGATAAAGCCAAATTCGGAGCTCGACCACAGCACGATCTCCTCGGAAAGACGCGACAGGTGCATCGCCATGACGGAGCCGGCGTAATGCAGATCGAGGAGGAAATCACGGTCGGAAACCGCATCGAGCGAGTTGGGAATCACGCCCGCAAAGCCAAGTTCGGCGGCCGTCATCTGACGATCGAGCGGATAGCTCGTACCGGCAAGCGCGGCAGCGCCCAGCGGGCAGTTGTCGGCAGCATCAAAGGCGGCCTTCAGGCGTGTAAAGTCGCGCGCGAACATCCAAGAATACGCCAGCAGATGATGCGACAGCAGCACGGGCTGAGCATGCTGCATGTGCGTGTAACCCGGCAGAATCACCTTGTCGTACTGTTTGGCCGCATCCACCAGCACGTGGCGCAGCTCAAGATTGGCCTCCATGAGCTCCTTGGCCAGCGCCTTGACGCCCAGGCGTGTATCGGTCGCCACCTGGTCGTTGCGCGAACGCCCGGTATGCAGGCGCTTGCCCGCCTCGCCGATGCGACGGGTCAGCTCGCTCTCGATGGACATATGAATGTCCTCGTCGTTGATATCGAAGGTGAAGTTGCCGGCATCGATATCCTGTTCGATTGCGGTCAGACCCTCGGCAATCGCCTGCTCGTCCTTTGCACTGATAATGCCCTGGGCCGCCAGCATCTTGGCATGTGCCTTAGAGCCAGCGATATCCTGCTTATAGAGATGTTTGTCGACCGGCAGCGACGCGCCAAACTCCTGCGTGACCTCGGCCACGCCTGTCTCAAAACGACCGCCCCAAAGAGCCATGGAACCGTCCCCTTTCTCCAAATACCAAAACAAGCGCCCAAAGCAAAGCGCCATGTCGCTAAAGCGATTTATCAACCGCTAGTTTTGCACATTCCCCACCGAGCGCGAGACCATGTGGCTAATTTGCAAAGAAGTGACGCACCAGGCACTTGGCGCCCATCGACTCCCGCCAGCCGTTGCTCGCCGAGCCGTCAATCCATGTCTTCAGGCTCATAGGGACATCCTCGACCTTTGCAGCATCGAACTCGGGCGCGAGGGCAAGTAAAGCATGCGCGATAGCATTGAACATAATGGATACTCCTCAGATATATATATAGGCGCAGAGCCGTCAAATTGATAGAAGGAGCCCCGCCGGACAACCCCGGCGGGGCTCGGACTCAGCCGCAGGCGCGGCATCATATATGCGGGCGGAATGTAGGGGCCACCGATGTTAAGAAGTGTCAGCAAGCATAACGAAAGGTAGGGACCCCATGCGCCCGTTATGTATCACGCGGATGGGCCGCGCGGATACCAAGGGAGAAAGACTTAAGCCTAGGCGGCAGCAGAGCTGGGACCCTGGACCTTGGCCCACGTCTTGAGCGACAGCGTGTCGATCTCGATAAAGCCGGCGCTGGCCTTCTCGTCAAACGTGGTGTCGCGGTCGTAGGTGGCCAGACCGTAGTCATAGAGGCTGAAGGGGCTCTTGCGGCCGACAACATGGCAGTTGCCCTTAAAGAACTTCAGGCGGACGGTGCCGGTCACGAACTTCTGGGTATCGGCCATAAAGGCGTCGAGTGCGTTTTTGAGCGGGCTGTACCACTGGCCGTTGTACACGGCGGTGGCCCAATCCTGCTCGAGCTTAATCTTGGTCTTGAGCAGATCGCCCTCGACGCAAATATCCTCGAGCGCCTTGTGGGCGGTGATAAGCGTCAGGGCGCCGGGAACCTCATAGCACTCGCGGCTCTTGAGGCCCACCAGGCGATCCTCGACCAGGTCGAGACGACCAAAGCCGTTATCGCCCGAAATCTTGTTGAGGGCGATGACGATCTCGGAGAGCTTCATCTTCTTGCCGTCGACGGCGACGGGCTTGCCGGCCTCAAACTCAATCTCGGTGTAGGTCGGGGTGTCGGGCGTGTCCTCGGGATTCTTGGTCATAACCCAGGCGTCGTCGAGCGGCTCGTTCCAGGGATCCTCCAGGTGGCCGCACTCAATGGCACGACCCCACAGGTTGTCGTCGATGGAATAGGGGTTGTCGTTGGCACCCTCGGGAACCGGCACGTTGTGGGCGTGAGCATAGGCGACCTCGTCGGGACGGCACTTCAGATCCCACTCGCGAACCGGGGCGATAACCTTAAGCTCGGGGTCGAGGGCCTTGACGGCAGCCTCAAAACGAACCTGGTCGTTACCCTTGCCGGTGCAGCCGTGGGCGACGTAGGTCGCGCCAAACTCGTGGGCGACCTCGACAAGCTTCTTGGCGAGCAGCGGGCGAGACAGAGCGGAAAGCAGCGGGTACTTGTTCTCGTACATGGAATTTGCGGCGATGGCCTTGGTCAGGAACTCATCGGAGAACTCATCGCGCAGGTCGAGCACCTGGCAATCAAGAACGCCCAGGTCGAGCGCTTTCTGTTTCTTGGCATCCAGGCCGGTCTCCTCCTGGCCCACGTTGCCGCAGACGCAAACGACATCGAGATTCTTCTCGTCCTGGAGCCACTTGACACATACGGATGTATCAAGACCACCGGAATATGCGAGAACGACTTTTTCCTTGCTCATGGCTGTTTCCTTTCGCCCTTGGTAGCTAGTTAGAACATCGGTCAGTTGCAAGTCATTTCAAGGTCACGTACCGTGCAATATCAGGTTAAATAGCAAAAATCAGCACATACATGCCCTAGAAACATACAGCAATGTCGTGCTAAAACCCAACGACCTTAAAATGACTCTGTTGAGGCAATTCGCCCCATGCGGACAGAGACGATTGTTATCGTCGTCGGGAAATTGCGCGCTGGCGTCGGATGGCATTGTCTGCAGTGGTTATGATCTTTACGAACTGCATCTGCCTCTCCTTTCACCTATCGCCGGGCGCAATTCTAATATCGCAAACGGTACCTTTTCCTCGGTAAGCGGCTCTTTTGCCGTCTCCGTTTTCGATGGTCGCTATATTACGCTAAAGTGCCCGCTGCACAAGCGACAAATTCAAATTTCTGAAAAGTTTTTTCATTAGTTTGTGAAATGCAGTGCAAATACGCTCCGTTCCTGCGAAAATACGCCTGATTACGAGTTGATGGTTATAACGTCTGAAACAATTTCGAAACGAAAGGCTCGATTTTATGCAAACTTACGAATCGGACGCCAATATCGGAAACATTAAGCTCATCGCCGTCGACATGGACAAGACGCTGCTGACCGACGAGCGCGTGCTGCCGCAAGGACTTGACGAGCGCCTGGACAAGCTCGCCGAGGCTGGCATCGTATTCTGCCCCGCCAGCGGACGTCCCGCACCCAAGCTCGAGGAGATGTTCGAGGACATCAAGAGCCGCATCGCTTTTTGCCCCGATAACGGCGCGTGCGTGATATATCGCGGCAACTATATCTATAAGAGCAATATCGATGTGGCGCTCTACCACAAGGTCCTGGCACATGCCGTGGAGGACCCGCGTGCCGTTCCCGTACTGTGCTGCTATGACGATGCTTACGTTTTGGCGCGCGACCACAAGTACCACGACGAGATCAGCATCTACTATTCTGCCATCAACTACATCGACACCTTTGAGGGTCTTGACGTCGAATCCAACAAGATTTCGATCTTCTTCCCCGCCTACGACGCCGAGCCTGCGTTCCGCGAGACCTATAACCCCGCGTTCTCGGATCAGCTCTACGTCACCAATGCGGGCCGCGAGTGGATCGACTTTATGAACCTGGGCGTCGACAAGGGCGCCGGCGTCGCGCACCTGTGCGAGCACTTGGGCATCGATATCGCCGATGCCGCCGCCGTGGGCGACACCTACAACGATATCCCTATGCTCGAGCGCGTCGGGCATAGCTTTATCGTGGACAATGCCGAGGAGCATATGAACGCGCATGCTAAATGGCGCATTCCGAGCAACAACGACGGGGGCGTACTGACGCTCATCGACGCCATCTTGGCGGCTCGGTAATCTATCTCGTCGCCATGCCCGGGGCCGGCCGTTTGATTTTTGCTCGGTCAGGTCCTGGGCTCGCTCGAAGGCCACATTAAGTGGCCTTCGGCTCGTGCGGAATCTACAAAAATCAAACGGCCGGCCCCGGGCATGGCTATGTTGACTTGCTTGCCGCCTAGATGGCGTCTTGGGTGTCTAGATACTTTGGCTGATTTTTTGGAATGAAGGGGGCTCCTTGTTGGCAAGGAGCCCCCTTCTGCCTTTAGTTACTTTGGAACTGTGGTTACTTTCCTATTTCGCGTCGGCCCAGGTTATGCCGGTGCTGGCTTCGGCGATGAGGGGTACGCGGAGGTCTACGACGTGCTCCATGACGTCTTGGACCATGGCGGTGAGGCGCTCGACTTCGTCGACGGGGCACTCAAAGTCCAGTTCGTCGTGCACCTGCAGAATCATGTGGGCGGCAAAGCCCTCTTCTTCCAGGCGGCGGCTTACGCGGGCCATCGCGATCTTGATGATGTCGGCGGCGGTGCCCTGCATGGGGTGATTCATGGCCGTACGCTCGCCAAAGCCGCGGAGTTGCGGGTTTTTGGCCTTGAGCTCTGGAATATGACGCCGGCGACCGTACATGGTCTCGGCGTAGCCCGTCTGCTTGGCGCGCGCCACCACGTTGTCGAGGAACGTGCGCACGCCCGGGTAGGCCTCGTAGTAGCGATCGATCATGCCACGCGCCTCGGCCATCGAGATGTGCAGCGACTGCGACAGACCGTACGCCTGCTGACCATACACAATGCCAAAATTCACGGCCTTGGCGCGACTGCGCAGGTCGGGCGTTACCTCGGACACGGAAACGCCAAACACGCGCGCGGCCGTCTCGGCATGGAAGTCCTCGCCCTCGTTAAAGGCGCGCACCAGGTGCTCGTCACCCGAGAGATGCGCGAGTAGACGCAGCTCGATCTGCGAGTAGTCCACCGCCAAAAAGACGCTGCCCTCGCCTGCCGAAAACGCCGTCTTAACGGTACGGCCCAGCTCAGAGCGCGTCGGGATGTTCTGCAGGTTCGGGTCGCTCGAGGACAGGCGACCCGTTGCCGTGATGGTCTGGTTGTACGTGGTGTGCACGCGACCGTCACCACGGCGCAGCGGACCTAGCGTGTCCAGATAGGTCGACTTAATCTTGGACTTCTCACGCCAGTCCAAAATCAGGCGCACGATTTCGTGGTCGCGCGCAAGGTCGCTCAGCACTTTGGCGTTGGTCGAATAGTACCCGCGCTTGGTCTTTTTGAGGCCCTTGGTCGGAAGCCCCATAACGTCAAAGAGCACGTGCGAGAGCTGCATGGGACTGCCGATGTTAAACGTCTCATCACCTGCCAGGTCGCGAATGCTGCGCTCGACCTCGGTGATCTGGGTCGCCAGGCCTTCGGACAGGCTGCGCAGCCGGTCGGGATCTACGAGCATGCCCGCGCGCTCCATCTTGGCAAGCACCGGCACGAGCGGCATCTCAATGCCATCGAACACGTTGGCGGCGTTCTCGCGGGCCATGCGGTCGCGAAGCGGCGCCACGAGTGCCAGCGTCAACGCCGCGGTACGGGCAGCAGGAGCAGGAGCGTCCTCGCCAGCACCATCCGCACCGCGCGCCGCAGGCAGCGCCATCTGCAGATAGGTATCGGCCAGATATGCCTCGTCAAACTCGGAGCGGTCGGAATCCAACAGGTACGCGGCAACCACGGTATCAAAGATGCGCACGGAATCGACTGCCAGCGGGTCCATGAGCTCGGGCTCAGAAGAATCGATGGGCGAAAGCTCATGCAGCAACGCCTTCATGTCCGGGCTCGCCACGCGGCCCTCCATAAACAGGCGCGCGAGCACGCCAGCGATAACGCCGTGGGCAGAATTGAAGCCCTCGACAGCGGCAGGCGTGCCGTCATCGGCTTCCTCGAGCGCAAAGAGCCCCTTGGGCGTCGCCAGCCACAGCGTACGCGTCAGGCCAAAGAGCGCACCCTCCTCCTTGTCATCGTCCACCACAGCGGCGACCCACTCGTCCGCATCAATCGCGCGAGAGATCTCGGCCGCCACAGCAGCAAGTGCCTCAGCATCGCCGGCGGCCGCACGCGAAACCGCGGGTATCTCGAACGCGCTGGCAGCGGGCACGACCCCGCCCTCGCCGCCAATCAGCGCCAGGAAGCGGTTCTGCATGGCCGTAATGCCAAGTGCGCCCAGCGCCGCGGACACCTCATCGGCAGAAAACGATGGGAAGGACGTCGCGTCAAAGTCGAGCTCGACAGGTGCATCGGTGCGGATGGTCGCAACCTTGCGGCTCAGCAGCGCATCGTCGATGTGTGCACGCAGGTTCTCGCCCATCTTGCCCTTGACCTCGTCAGCATGCGCAATGACCTCGTCCAAGCTGCCGTACTGCGCGATGAGCGCGCTCGCCTTTTTGGGGCCGATGCCCGGTACGCCGGGAATGTTGTCCGACGTATCGCCCTTCAGACCGTAAAAATCGGGCACGAGCGCCGGCGTAATGCCGTGATACAGGTCGTCCACGCTCTCGGGCGTCATGATCGCCACGTCGGACAGGCCCTTGCGAGTCGAGACCACGTTGACGTGCTCGGTCACAAGCTGATACATGTCACGGTCGCCGGTCACCAGCAGCATGTCGCAGCCGGCCTCCTCACCCAGGCGCGCCATGGTTCCCAGAATATCGTCGCCTTCCCAGCCCTCGGACTGCAGAATTGGCACGTTGAGCGCCGTGAGCAGCTCCTTAATCATGGGAAACTGCGCATGCAGATCGGGGTCCATGGGCGGGCGCTGCGCCTTGTACTGCGGCAGCATCTCCATGCGCACGCGCGGCTTGCCCTTGTCAAACGCCACGACCACACCGTCGGGGTTAAAGGCATCGATCATCTTAAGAAACATGTTCAGAAAGCCAAAGATCGCGTTGGTGGGACGACCGTCCGGCGCGTTCATGGTCGGCGGCACGGCGTGGAAGGCGCGGTGCATGAGCGAGTTGCCGTCGATAACGGCAAAGGTGCGGCGCTTGTCAGACATATTGAATACCTCGCTTTGGACTGGGCACGGCTTGCTCACTCCAGTTTACACGCTCCCCGCCCCGCGGCCACCGCACATCAAGCTCCCCCGCCACCGTGAGCCCGCGCGTGATACGATGGCTCACGGTACAACAACCAGCACGATCGATCCGAAAGGAGCCTGCGTCATGGAGCGTCCCTGCGCATGGAAAAAGTACACGCCACAGCAAATCGAGGAGCTCGAGGAGCTTTGCCGCGGCTATAAGCAGTTTTTGAGCGAGAACAAGACCGAGCGCCTGTGCGTCAAGACCGGCATCAAGATGGCCGAGGAGGCGGGATACGTCGACCTGGAGACCGTGATCGCCGAAGGCCGCGCGCTCAAGGCAGGCGACAAGGTGTACGCCGCCAACCACGGCAAGGATCTTATGCTCGTCAACCTGGGCACCGCCCCGCTCGAGCAGGGCTTTAACATCCTGGGCGCCCACGTGGACTCGCCGCGCCTGGACCTCAAGCAGAATCCCGCCTTCGAGGCCGGCGACATGGCCTACCTCGACACGCACTACTACGGTGGTGTCAAGAGCTACCACTGGGTGGCCTCCCCGCTCGCACTCGTGGGCGTCATCTGCAAAAAGGACGGCACCACCGTCGACATCAACATCGGCGACAAGGCCGACGATCCGGTCTTTACCATCTCCGACCTGCTGATCCACCTCTCGAGCGAGCAGATGTCCAAGCCCGCCAAGGACGCCGTCGACGCCGAGATCCTCGACGTGATCGTGGGCGGCCGTCCCGTAAAATTTGACGAGGACGACAAGGACGCTCCCACCGAGCCCGTCAAGCAGATGTTCCTGGATATCCTCAAGGAGCAGTACGACGTCGAGGAGGAGGACTTCCTCTCCGCCGAAATCGAGGTCGTGCCCGCCGGCCCCGCCCGCGACATGGGCCTCGACCGCTCCATGATTTTGGGCTATGGCCACGACGACCGCGTCTGCGCCTACCCCTCCATGCTCGCCCAGATCAATGTGGCCAACGTGGAGCGCACGAGCATCACGCTCATCGTCGACAAGGAGGAGATTGGCTCCGTGGGCGCCACCGGCATGACAAGCCGCTTCTTCGAGAACACCGTCGCCGAGATCATGACGCTCGCCGGCGAGGGCAGCCCGCTGGCCCTGCGCCGCGCACTCGCCCGCAGCCGCATGCTCTCCTCTGACGTATCCGCCGGCTTCGACCCGGGCTACGCCGGCAAGTTCGAGACAAAGAATGCAGCCTTTATGGGTCGCGGCCTGTGCTTTAACAAGTACACGGGCAGCCGCGGCAAGGGCGGTTCCAACGACGCCGACGCCGAGTATATGGCCCTCATCCGCGACATTATGGACGAGGCCGGCGTGGACTTCCAGACCTGCGAGCTCGGTCGCGTCAACGCGGGCGGCGGCGGCACCATCGCCTACATCATGGCCAAGTACGGCATGAACGTCATCGACTCCGGCGTTGCCGTCCTGTCCATGCACGCCCTGTGGGAGGTCGCCAACAAGGCCGATATCTACGAGGCCTATCGCGGCTACAAGGCCTTCATCGAGCGCGCCTAATCAACCCTTCATCAGTTGCGGTGAGATACGGGCTAAACTGGCCCATAAACGGCCAAAACAGACCGTATTACACCGCAACTTCCTTTTTGGCAGAGGAGAGTCCATGCTGCAGGTCATCATTTCGCCCGCCAAGCAGATGCGCGCGGCCCAAGATGCTTTTGAAGTCCTGGGCATTCCACCCTTTGTGCGCGAGACGGCTCGCCTCCACCGCGCACTGCTAGATATCGAGCGGAATGAGGGCAGCGGCAGCCTGCAGGCGCTGTGGAACGTGAGTGACAAACTGCTGGGGCCCTGCCTCAACACCCTGCATGAGTTCGAGCCCATCTTGCAAAGCGGCGATCTCGACAATCCCGCACTCGCCCGTCACCTCTCCCCTGCCGTCATGTCCTATCACGGCATTCAATACCAAAGCATGGCGCCCGAGGTGATGGATTCCGCACAGCTCGCATGGCTGCAAGACCATCTGTGGATCCTCTCGGGCCTTTACGGATGCGTACGCCCCTTTCATGCCGTTGAACCGTATCGGCTGGAGATGGGCGCGAAGCTTGCCGTCGACGACGCCCGAGACCTCTACGCGTTTTGGGGCGACAAACTCGCACGGGTCATCGCTCCGGCAGGCTCCAACGTCACGATCGTCAACCTCGCCAGCGCGGAATACGCCAAAGCCGTTCTGACCCGCCTCACCACCGACGCCACGGTCGTCACATGTCTCTTTGGCGAAGGCATCCGCAACGGCAAGCCCATCCAACGCTCGACCGCCAGCAAAAAAGCGCGCGGCTCCATGGTGCGCTGGATGGCAGAAAACAAGTTCGAGGATGTAAGCGGGCTCACCGCGTTCGACGTTGGTTATCGTTACTTTCCCGAGCTTTCAAATAAAAACACTTTGGTCTTCCTGAACGAACAGGCCTTGTAGGACTACCGCTACTTTTGAATGTGCTGCCTAGGCACGGCGTCTATTCCGCCAGGCCGTCGGCTTTTGCAATCTCGGTCGTCGAGCCATCTTGGTAGGTAACCTTAACGTGCTCCACCTCGGACGCCTCAACACCCGACGAAGGCTCCAGGCGCCATTCCGTCAGGGCTATATCCATGGTCGTGGGTACATCCCCCTGATCTTTGAGCTCGACCGACAGCGTCCTAAGCGATGCATCGAAGGTCACACGCTCGATCTCTTCACCAGGAATGGAACCACCGCTCAGCTGCAGTTGCACAAACTTGTCGCGCGGATACCAATAGTCGCCCGGCGCGGCAACGGTATTGCCACCCGCGACCTTCGCCGTCATAATCGGCAGGCTATCGTCCGCCTCAAACGTCCAGGAAACTCCCCCACGCCCGCCAAATGTCCAGATACAACAGGCAATCACCATCACGACAAGAATCGCGAAACCAATTGCGACCAGCCCATGATGGGCGCGGCTCTCCTCGGCCGACACATCCCACTGCGTCTCTCGATACAGATGCTTGTCTTCCATGTTCGCCTCCCCGCGGGCATGCTCGTCGCGTCAATCGTACCCATTCGAGCTATACTTGAGCCCGCCACATAAACGGGGAGCTTGCAGGACAAGACGGCAGGCTGAGACTGGGCGCGCCCGCCCTGACCCGCAAACCTGATATGGGTAATGCCAACGAAGGGAGCCGTGCCAATGAGCACACAGACCGAGCCCAAGCTCGTCACGCAAATCGATTTCGCCCGCGCCGGGCAAATCACACCGCAGATGAAGGAGGTTGCCGAGCGCGAGCATCGCGACCCCGAGTACATCCGCGAGCGCGTGGCCGACGGCCGCATCGCCATTCCCGCCAACATCGTGCATATCAAAAAGGGCATGCGCGCCTTTGGTGTCGGCGAGGGCCTGTCTACCAAGGTCAACGTCAACCTGGGCATCTCGGGCGACAAGGCCGATGCCGCCGAGGAATGGAAGAAGGTCAAGATCGCCGAGGACTTTGGCGCCGACGCCATCATGGACCTCTCCAACTCGGGCAAGACGCGCCAATTCCGCCAGCAGCTCATCGACGAGACGCCGCTCATGGTAGGCACCGTCCCCATGTACGACGCCATCGGCTACATGGAAAAGCCGCTTGTCAAGCTTACCAAGGACGACCTGTTCGAGGTCGTGCGCGTGCACGCCGAGGACGGCGTGGACTTTATGACCATCCACTGCGGCATCAACAAGTCGGTCACCAAAACCTTTAAGGAGACCGGCCGTCTCATGAACATCGTCAGCCGCGGCGGCTCACTGCTGTTTGGCTGGATGGAGGTCACCGGCAACGAGAACCCCTTCTACGAGTACTTTGACGAGCTGCTCGAGATCTGCCACGAGTACGACGTGACGATTTCGCTCGGCGACTCCTGCCGCCCGGGCTGCCTCTACGACTCCAACGACGCCACCGAGACCGCCGAGATGATCGAGCTGGGCAAGCTGTGCAAGCGCGCTTGGGCCGCCGGCGTCCAGGTCATGGTCGAGGGCCCGGGTCACATGGCGCTCGACGAGATCGCCGCCAACATGAAACTGCAGAAGCGCCTGTGCCACAACGCCCCGTTCTACGTGCTCGGGCCGCTGGTGACCGATATCGGCGTGGGCTACGACCACATCACCGCAGCCATCGGTGGCGCCATCTCCGCGAGCTCGGGTGCCGACTTTTTGTGCTACGTGACACCGGCAGAGCACCTATGCCTGCCTAACGCCCAGGATGTGCTCGACGGCCTCATGGCCACCAAGATTGCCGCACACGCCGCCGACATCGCCAAAAAGGTGCCCCACGCCCGCGACATGGACGACAAGATGGGCCAGGCACGCCGCAAGCTCGACTGGGACGCCATGTGGAAGTGCGCGCTCGACCCGGTCACCGGCAAGAAGCGCTACGAGGAATCCCCCGCCGCCACCGAGGGCACCTGCACCATGTGCGGCAAGATGTGCGCCGTCCGCACCGTCAACAAGGTGTTCGAGGGCACGACGATCGACCTCGGCATGGAGGACTAACTCGTCACCGGAGCCATAATCGGCCACAAGGCGTTCGTCAATTGTTGACGTGTGAACATTTTCTTACATTTACGTAAAGATTGCGCCACCCGCCCGGGATCGGCATACAGCCGGCCCGGGCAACTTTATAATGCGGGCAGGAGACCCATTTGAATCCGACCGAACAAGGGAGCGAACATGGATCGTAGTAAGGTACCAGCCGTTCTATCCATCGCAGGATCCGATTCCAGCGGCGGTGCCGGCATTCAGGCCGACATCAAGACCATCACGGCGCACCGCCTGTATGCCGAGACGGTCATCACGGCCATCACCGCACAGAACACCCTAGGCGTCACCGCCGTGCAGAGCATCTCCCCGGATATTGTCGCGGCGCAGATCGATGCCGTTTTTGACGATATCCGCCCCAGTGCCGTCAAGATCGGCATGGTTTCTTCTGCCGAGATTATCGAAGTCATAGCCGACCGCCTGAGCGCCTGGGACGCACAAAATATCGTCGTCGACCCCGTCATGGTCGCCACTTCGGGCGCTCGTCTCATCGCCGAGGACGCCGCCGAAGCGCTTACACGCCGCCTGTTCCCACTGGCGACCGTCATCACGCCCAATATTCCCGAGGCCATGGCGCTGCTCGACTACGAGGTCGATTCCGAGCGCACGCAGCAAAACGCTGCCATGCTCCTCACCCGCCGCTTTGGCTGCGCGTCCCTCGTTAAGGGCGGGCATTTTGTCAACGAGGCCAACGATGTGCTAGCAGAGCCCGCGCCGCTCGATGACGAGGGCAACCACCTGGGCGATCCGCTCACCACGTGGTTCCGCCACAAGCGCATCGAGACCGACAACACGCATGGTACCGGCTGTACGCTTTCGTCCGCCATCGCCTGCGCGCTGGCCCAGGGCATGGATCTTGCCGATGCCGTCAACGCCGGCAAGGCCTACCTAACCGGCGCTCTCGCCGCCGGCCTGAACATGGGCAAGGGCTCCGGCCCCGTCAACCACATGTGGCAGTACTAAAAAGCCAGCAACCAAAACCACCGCACAAACCACCGCAAAGGCGCCTGTGAACTGCGCCCCGAAACTTGGACTGAATAAATAGCGACTACGCCGCAAGGGCCCGGTTCCGGAACTCCTCCGGCGTCAGGCCCTTCAATCTTACCTGCCTGCGCCGC
>NZ_JBQKEF010000006.1:0-110090 GCF_052121455.1 Collinsella sp. LCP19S3_D3
CTTGCGAAAAACGAATCCAAGTCAGACCATTTCAAATGGTTCGATGTCTGCCCGGATGCGACACATCTGGTGTGTCCATCCTCGCAGTATCCGGTTCTCAAGGTGCACGCCTGCGCGTCTCATCCGGTCCGACCGGGCCGCGCGGCAAGGAGATATATTGCCAGACCGGAGGGGCCCGCGGGGCGGGAATCACGCACTCCATATTTTGTTCACAAATAAATTGATCCTTCAGCTGTTCCACTGAAGTCATATCTGAAGCATCGGCTTCCGGTATTGGCGATGACCAGCTGGTTTATAGGTGTTGAGGTATCGGTCATCTCTGGTGCGCTACTTTACTCTAACGGCATCTGGTTTTGGTTTCCTGTCGGTAAAAGGCTGGTTTTGGCCGCCAGGCGTCCTTATATATAGAGAAGATCGGGTTCGAACCCGTGCACCGGCAACAAAAAAGCGGCCGGCATCCGCCAGTCGCTTTTCTATTCTATGGTGGGCCGTCAGGGGTTCGGGCCCGCTGCGCGGGCGGCCGCTTCGGCGCCTCCGCGCCTCGCGCGCTGCGCTGGCAAACGCTGACGCGTTTCCTCAGCTCCGCGCCCTTTCGGGTTCGAACCCGTGCACCGGCAACAAAAAAAGCGGCCGGCATCCGCCAGTCGCTTTTCTATTCTATGGTGGGCCGTCAGGGGTTCGAACCCTGGACCTTGGGATTAAAAGTCCCCTGCTCTGCCAGCTGAGCTAACGGCCCGCGGATGGCATTGTACCACGGTCTGAGACTATTCCCAACTCCATTGGCCGTTCTGGAAAATCACAATTTCACGTCCATCAGGTGTAATGCCCGTAATATCGATGTCGTCCGTGCCAATCATAAAGTCAACGTGCGTGCTCGAAACGTTGACGCCATGCTCCAGAAGTTCCTCTTTGGACATGTCATACCCGCTTTCGATGCACTCGGGAAAACCGACACCCAACGCAAGGTGACAACTGGCGTTCTCGTCATAGAGTGTGTCGTAGAATAGAATGCCGCTTTCACGAATCGGTGTGTTCTTGGAAATAAGCGCGACCTCGCCCAGATGAGCAGCACCTTCATCGGTTTCAATAATGCTCGCAAGCGTTGCCTTACCCACGCGAGCGTCATAGTCCACTACGCGGCCGTTCTCGAACTTAATCCAAAAATCGTCAACCTTATTGCCGTGGTGAATGAGCGGCATAGCCGAGTACACGATGCCGTCGGCGCGCATACGATCGGGCGAGGTGAAGACCTCCTCGGTGGGAATGTTGGGGAAGAAAGGGTGACCGTCGGGAGTTTTTCCCTTGCCGCCGGCCCACTCATGGCCTTTCGTCATTCCAATCGTCAGATCAGTTCCATTCGAAGCGGTGTAGTGCAGGCAATCAAATTGATTATCGTTTAGGAAGCGCAGGTTTTTTTCGAATGTGGCGTCATGGAGCTCCCAGTCGCTCTCCGGGTCCTGGCCATCAGCACGAGCGGTGTGCAGAATCGCATTCCACAGCTTATAGACTGCAACCTCATCGGCGTCTCCCGGGAATACCTCGCGCGCCCAAGCAGCGACCGGAGCGCCGGCGATGCACCACGGGTTAATGTTGTAGTCCAGTCCACGGCGGAAGACCTTACACTGCATGTTCCTCGCCTTAGAAGCTGCGGCAGGCTTAGCGGGATCGATGCCCTTGAGGGCAGCAGGGTCCGTGCCCTCAATAAAGATAAAGCAGGCTCCGTCCTGAGCCAACGAATCCAGCTGCATGCGCTTCCACTCGGGAGTCTGCTCAAAATAGCTTTTCTCGACATACTCGTAGGTAAGCCTCGTCACGGCATCGTCAGCCCAGATGACCGTCACGTGACCGGCACCGGCGTCATAAGCCTCCGCAACCACCACGCGCGCAAATGACGCGCACTCGACGGGAGACTGAACGACGACCTCCTGACCGGGCTTAACGTTGACGCCCTTGCGGACAACGAGACGCGCATAATTTCTAATCTTGGGCTCCAGGGACTTCATACCCTCCAGAGCCTCTTCGACCGTCAGGGCAGCTCGAATCATGTGCCACTCCATCTATCTACAGGACAGTAAAAAGGCGCGCCGCAAAAAACGACGCGCCTTATATCTTAGCGATATCTATAGGTTGTAACGCTACTACTTCTTCTTGGAGGCCTTCTTGTCCTCTTTGGCAGCCGAGCGCTCGATGATAGCGTTGAGCTTGTTATCGGACATGCCCTCGGCCTGCGCACGATACATATTACGCAAGGGACGGATGCGCACGAAGTCGTAGATGAAGTCACCCAGAATGACGATGTAGGACAAAACAATGCCGGCCATCTGGACGGGGCTGGACACCATGCCAGCGGGAGCGAAGTACAGCGAAGACCAAATGGCCACGACGAGCACCATGCCGATAGTAAGCACGGCCCACCAGATGCGGCGGCGCTTGGTGTAGTCCTCATCCTGCTTGAGAAGGATACTCGACACCGTGTAGATGCGGTCCTCCTTGGCGCGCCGCTTAGCCTTGCGGGCGCGCTTCTCCTCTTTAGAGAGGCCCTCGAGGCTCTCGCCCTTCTCGAGCTCCTTGCGGCGTGCCTTGGATGATGCCGGCACGACGCGAACAGAACTCGCTGCCTGACGAGCTGGCTTGGCGGATGCGGCGGACTTGCGCGCAACCCCGGTAACCTCGTGGGATTGCGTGCGCTTGTTCGTGGCGCTGCGGGTACTCACTTACGCGTTCTCCTTCATGCTTGTAAACTGGGAGCCCGTGATGATCTGGAAGGCCTCGCGATAGCGCTCGGACGTGCCATCGATGACCTCGGCGGGCAGATGCGGGGTCTCCCCCGTCATATCCCAGTTGGCCTTGAGCCAATTGCGGACGAATTGCTTGTCGTAGCTAGGCTGAATCTTACCCTCCTCGTAGCTGGCGGCAGGCCAGAAACGGCTGGAGTCGGGCGTGAGGCACTCGTCGATCAGCGTGACCTTGCCATCGATGACACCAAACTCAAACTTGGTGTCGGCAATGATGATGCCACGGGTCGCTGCATACTCGGCGGCAGCTTTGTAGATCTTAAGAGACAGATCTCGGATCTGCGTGGCGATGTCCTCGCCAACGATCTCGCAGCAACGCTCAAACGAGATATTCTCGTCGTGATCACCGATCTCGGCCTTCGTGGACGGGGTGAACAGCGGCTCGGGGAGCTTGGAGGCCTCGGTCAGGCCCTCAGGCAGCTGGATGCCGCAGACGGTGCCGTTCTCGTCGTAGGTCTTCTTGCCCGAACCGGTCAGATAGCCGCGGACGATGCACTCGATAGGAATCGTCTGGGCCTTCTTAACCAGCATGGCGCGGCCTGCGAGATAGTCACGATACTCGGCAAACTCCTTGGGGAAATCCGCCGGATCGATGGAGACGAGGTGATTGGGGACGATATCGGCAAACTTGTCGAACCAGAACGCCGAGATACGGTTGAGCACCTCTCCCTTAAACGGAATTTCGTCGGGAAGAATAAAGTCGAACGCAGAAATGCGATCGGTGGCGACCATCAACAGGTTTTCGCCGGCATCGTAGATATCACGAACCTTGCCACGGGAATCCGGACGACGCTCCATCGTTGTCACGTGAGTCACTCCTTACCTAAATACGATAGAAATGCGGGTTCTTTCCCGCACGTTTTCGCAAACTCGGAGCGGCAGGGACGCGGTCCCTCCTTCACCGAATAGCGAAAAGCTAGTGCTCCATTGTAGTAGATGCCGCGTCCGCCGTGTGCTCGCGGGGCAGATGAATCGTAAAAGTCGTACCCTTTCCAAGCTCCGACTCCACGGATATGTAGCCATGGTGACGCTCGACGATCTGTTTAGTTACGGCGAGGCCGACGCCCAGGCCGCCAGCTTCGCGGGCGCGGCTGGCATCGGCGCGCCAAAATCGTCCGAAGATACGCGACAGATCGTCCTTGGCAATACCGATACCGGTATCCGAAACGGCAATACTGACATGCTTGCGGTCACTGAGCACCGACACTACGACCCAACCGCCCTCGGGGGTGTAGCGCATGGCGTTGCTCATGAGGTTGATGACGCATTGCGTGATCATGTCGGGATCGGCCTCGACGACATCGTCGTGCCCCTGGGTTTCATCTGCAAAGCGAAGGCGAAGGTCACGGTCGGCAAACAGACGCTCCTGGCCGTTCACAATCGATCGCACGAACGGAACCATGTCCACCGGTTCGAGATTGAGCGGAGCCGTGCTGTTTTCCATACGCGATAGGTCAAGCATCTGCTGCACCAAACGAGCCAGGCGACGCGTCTCGGAAGCGACCGTCTCCAGATGCTCGTCGTCGGTGGGGTACACGCCGTCTTGCATGGCCTCGACCGTTGCAAGCATGGCCATGAGCGGTGTACGAAGCTCGTGTGCGACATCCGAGGTCAGGCGCTTTTCGTGCTTCATATCTTTCTCGAGCGAGGTGGCCATCTCGTCAAAGGTCTCACCCAGCTGGTCGATTTCGTCATCGCCGCGCAAGCCCGTACGAGCAGACAGATCGCCGTCGCGAATTTGCTTGGCTGTGCTCGTAATACGATGAATCGGCTTGGTAAGCATGCGCGACACGAGCGATCCGATAACGACCGAGATGCAGATTGCAACAACCGCGGCAAGAGCCATGGCGTTAAAGGTCTTCTCCCTAAACGCAGAATCTGCCTTAGTGAGCAGAGCGTCGGAGCCGATAGCCCATAGCTTTACCTGTCCGACATGCTCGCCAGAGGACGTAACGATTTCGACGTTGGCAACGCTATCGGAGTCGGTGGGCGCTGACGAGACCGGGCTATGCGAGGCCTTTTTACCGCTCGAGCTGCTCGACGGCAATTCGCTCTCGCGCACATCGGCGGTCGCACTTGCCGAAGGCCATGAGTCGTCATAAACGACAACGCCCTTTTTGTTGACGACCTGCATACCCAGGTCGTCGGACACCAAGCTCGATGTCGCGACCGTGCGCAGCTCGCCCGCAGTCCAATTGCCGTTTTCCTCATACGACGTCGCAAGCTTTTCGGCAGCAGAATTGGCGATCTCGACGATATTGGAGCGCGTGTAATCCGAAAAGACGGTGCCCCACACAACGGAGACAACGCCCACCAGCACCAATACCGTCATGAGCGATGTCAGGGCAAAAGCCAAAGCCATACGCGAGGGATAGCTCATCGCCGGCCGTGAATCGGAACGAGGCGTGTTCCAACTTGCCTTGGAACCCGCCTCGTTCTCCTGCTTGTGCTTTTGTCCGATTTCAAAGCGCGCAGGTGTCATATGTGATTTACCTATTTCTCGTCCGACTTATCGGTCTTGGCCGGAGCCTCGAAGCGATAACCGACGCCGTGAACGGTATAGAGCCACTTAGGCTTCTTGGGGTCGTCGCCCAGCTTGGCGCGAAGGTTCTTCACATGGCTGTCGATGGTGCGCTCGTAGCCCTCAAAGTCGTAGCCGAGCACCTTCTCGACCAGCTCCATACGGTTATAGACGCGACCGGGATGGCGAGCAAGCGTGGTAAGCAGCTTAAACTCGGAAGCGGTCAAATCAACTTCCTTGCCCTCGACCAAGATCTTGTGGCCCGAGATATCGATGACCAGATCGCCAAAGTCGAGTACCTCAACGGCGGGCTCGTCTGCCTGGTGAGCACGACGGAACAGGGCGCGAACGCGGGCGACGAGCTCGCGCGGCGAGAACGGCTTGATCAGGTAGTCGTCGGCACCAAGCTCGAGGCCGATGATGCGATCCTCGATCTCGCCCTTGGCGGTAAGCATGATGATGGGCACATCCGAGGTATCGCGGATAGTGCGGCAAACGCGCTCGCCGGGGATCTTGGGGAGCATAAGGTCGAGCACAACCAGGTCGAACTGGTGCTTCTCGAACTCCTCGATCGCAGACTGGCCATCGCCAACGCCAACAACCCAGTAGCCCTCGCGCTCGAGATAGGCAGCGACAGCGTCACGGATCGCCTTCTCGTCCTCGACCAGCAGAATCTTTTTTGCATCTGAAGCCATAACACGGCCCCCCTGTCTCAATTAGCTAAGAACAAGCCCATTTTAACGCACCTGAGCCCACCGGGCATCGCATGGGCGCGACAGCTCGGCGGGCGGTACTCACGGTTACAATGGGCTTATTCCCCCGTTGGCGCCTTTTTAACCCCTCGGCGCTAAAGAGAGAACAGGCGAGCGGTAACCGTCTCGGGAATTCCTTGGCTATTGCGCACCGTGGCATAGGTTAAAAACGTATTCGATTTTCCCGCCGTAGCTGGATAATCGCCATATTCGAGAGCGCGGTCGGGCGACAGCAGCGAACCATAGGTTTTAGCGGAGGTATCGATCAGAAAATGCGACGCCTGAACCTTAACCAGATATTTGCCCTTCCTGCCGGCGGCGCACGCAAGCGGTTCGCGCGATAGAAATTGATACGGACCGCCCTCGTTACCAATGTAGGTACCCATATTGCCCAGGCCGCCCACGCCGGCATAGGTCGCCTCAATGGAGAACACAAACGTATCGCCCATATATACGGCCTCGAAAGGTGACACCGACGAAGGAAGGACCAGCTGAGCCCTCTTGGTATTGTTGCCGTCCGTCAGGTCGATCGCCGTCATGCCGTAATAGACGCCCTCGTCATTGCGCACGCGGGGTGAGATAGTCAGGATGCCATCGCTCACGCGCGGTGCAGACGCAAAGCGGCCTGTCGACTTCCAGATTGCCTCCGCTTTAGATTCATCGAGCGAACGGCGGTAGCAATATGAATCGCTGCCGGTCTTATTGCCACCGGTCGAAGGCATCTTGTACCAGATGACCGACGAGTCAAAGGCGGTAAACAACGGAGGGTCGTAGTCCTCACCGCCGCGATCAAGCTCAACGGCATTACCAGTAAGTGCCGCGCCCGACAGGGTTTGCGCATAGAGCTTCCACGACGAATTCGCGTAGTTCATCTCAACCCACGCAAACACGCTATCGGTGGCGCGAACGTCGTAAAACGCATAACCGGAACCCTCGACAGGATCGTCAATCAACGTGGTGAGTGAGCCGTCCCCCATGTTGAACACGCCAAGCGTGTTGGCATGCAGCGCAGATGCGGGCGCCATCATCGCCGCAGCGTAACCGCCATCGCAGTAATACAGGAGCGTCCCCAATGGCAACGTCCACGACGCCGTCGGCTTAAGATCAATGTCGACGGCCTCATACTCTTCGGTAATCGAGACGATCTTGGAATCATCTTTGATAACCTGCGGCTCACCGGCAGCATCATCGCTGGTGCCCGTTTTTTTCGAGCACCCCGCAAGCAGCGTGGCAGCACTCGCGGCAGCACCACCCAACACAAATCCTCGGCGCGTTATCCCATTCTTAACGCGATCAAAAATACTCATTAGGCAATCTCGGCACGCGCGGCCTCGATAGCACGCGTAAGCTGGTCGGCACAGGAGGTCTTTTTCGTGCCGCACGTATTGCCGGCCAACACCTCAATCACACGATCGGAAGAAACACCTTCGACCAATTTAGAGATGGCCTTGAGGTTGCCGTTGCAGCCGCCGGTAAACTCAACGCCCAGCACTTTGCTGCCGTCATCGGAAAGATTGAGGTGAATATTGCGAGTACACACGCCCTGGGGCTTGTAATCAAACGAAATCATGCGATCTCCTTCTCAGAATGTCATTCGAGACGACTATTATCCCCGTCTTTCCATAAATGCAACGAGGCGCTTTACCGGCAACACACATTACCAGCAAAGCGCCCTAAAAAGCTAACGTTATGCCCGAACCTACTCGAAGCTCAGCTGCTCCAGACGATCGAAGACCGTATCGATGCGGGTGAGGAAGTCCCACGGATCAAAGATCTCGTCGAGCTTCTCCTGGCTGACGGTGCAGCGCGGATCGGCCTCGAGGCGCTCCTTGAAGGTGGGGCCGGAAACGCAGTCCTGCACCTCATGCCAGGTCGCCATGGCGTTTTCCTGCACGATTGCGTAGGCGTCCTCACGGGTAATGCCCGTATCGACGAGGGCCAACAGAACCTTGGAGGAGAAGATGAGACCGCGGGTCTTGTTGAGGTTGGCCATCATGCGAGCCGGATACAGCTGGAGGCCATCGATAACACGGATAAGGCACTGGAACATGTGGTCAAGCGCGATAAAGCTATCGGCCTGGGCGACGCGCTCGGCAGAAGAGTGCGAAATGTCACGCTCATGCCACAAGGCGACGTTGTCGAAGGCGACCTGGGCGTTGGACTTCACGACGCGCGACAGGCCGCAGACCTTCTCCATGGTGATGGGGTTACGCTTGTGCGGCATGGCGGAGCTGCCCTTTTGACCCTTGCGGAACGGCTCCTCGGCCTCGAGTGTATCGGTCTTCTGCAGATTGCGAACCTCGGTAGCAATGCGCTCGCAGGTGGCCGCCGTGGTAGCGAGGACGCCGGCGAGGTAGGCATGATGGTCGCGGCTGATAACCTGCGTGGACAGCGGGTCGTGAACCAAACCCAGGTGCTCGCAGACATACTCCTCGACAAACGGCTCGATGGAGCTGTAGGTGCCAACGGCACCCGAGATGGCACCGAAGGCGACGTTCTTGCGAGCGTCCTCAAGGCGATCCAGATCGCGCTTGAGCTCCCAGGCCCAAGAGCCAAACTTCATACCAAAGGTCATAGGCTCGGCGTGGATGCCGTGAGTGCGACCGGCGCAGAGCGTGTTACGCTCCTCGAAAGCGCGACGTTTGCAGATCTCGCCGAGTTTCTTGACGTCCTCGATAATTAGGTCGCAGGCCTGGGTGAGCTGATAGCACAGGGCCGTATCGCCCAAGTCAGAGCTGGTCATGCCATAGTGAACCCAACGGCTGGGTTTAGGCTCGCCCTCGGGAACATCGGCGTCGATATACTCCTTCATATTGGTCAGGAAGGCAATGACGTCATGGCGCGTGACTTCTTCGATCTCGTCGACCTTCGCCTTTTCAAAGTTGGCGTGGTCGCGAATCCACTGAGCTTCTTCTTTAGAAATACCGATCTTGCCGAGCTCCGCCTGGGCCTCGCAGGCCAGAACCTCAATCTCCTGCCAAATGGCGTACTTGTTCTCGAGGGAGAAGATGTGTCCCATCTCCGGGCGGGTATAGCGATCGATCATAGCGGCTCCTTTTTGGTTATTGGCACGTTGGTCGTAACTCAACCATTGTACCGTGCGCAGGTGCAAGTATAGGCAGCAGGTATTAACCTAACATTTTGCCATTTGCCTAACGTTCACACCCTGTCGGGTTCGAGTCCCGGCACTTTATTGAAAAAAGCACGACACCGTGATGGTGCCGTGCTTGTACTTTTAACTGGAGCGGGCAACGGGACTCGAACCCGCGAGTGTCAGCTTGGGAAGCTGATGCCTTACCACTTGGCGATGCCCGCATATGTGGGGGATAGTATAACGCGGTTGTCTTGTTTGATACAAGGGCACTAACCCTTGTTTTACGCATGGAAAATCATCTTCTTGTTGCTCGAATTGCGAAAACAGGGACTCGAGTAACCTGTTTTACACCGTCTTCTACCTGCTCTTTTGTTTGATTATCTAAAACCGGTCTCCATTTGTTGGGAACTTGGCAAGTTCTTGGTCAGCTCGCGGTACTTACCCGTATGACCCCCGGCGCTAATCTCATCCCACGCGCCGCAATCTCCCAGCGCGGCGCACAAAGGATAAGGAGCAGCCATGTCCAATGCACCCACGCACTCTGTCCACAGCGCAATCGCAACAGCACCGCTGCTCCTATTCCTCTTGTTGTTTCTAGCCTGCGCCACGCCTGGTACCGCCTGCGCCGTCGATGGAAACGATACGCTTAGTTTTCGCACCATCAGCGATATGTGCGGACCGTTTGGCATTGGCAAGTACGAGGCACAAGACGCCTCAATTTCTTACTGCATGAACCAAGACTGCCCCGGCCCCAGCAGCCCGGGAGGACCCTGGCGGACCTACAATCAGGGTTGGACATGGCTCGACAACGAGTTTGCCGCCGTCATCTGCCATGGATACCCTTCCTCCACATCATTTGGCGGCCATAACCTAACGGCCGAACGCGCCCGCGCCGCAACCCAGATTGCCGTGTGGATGCTCAAAGGAACCACGCGCCCCGATGGCTCTTTTGCGTATACAAACAACGCCGGCGTTGCCAAAAGCGGCAAGTTCGATCAAGACGCCGAGGTTGTCGCGGCGGCGCGCTGGCTCTACGACAACGCAAAAGCCGGAAATATTAAGGCCGACCCGCATCGCGCCAGACGCTATCACGGACCCGTCTCTAACGAAGGCCGGCACCAGGATATGCTCTACGTTTTGCCCACCATCAACGTATCCTTTGAGAAAAGATCTGCAGACACTGTCATTACCAGCGGGAACGATACGTATCAGTTAGGTGGGGCGACGTTTAACATCTTTGAGGAAAACACAGACAAACACGTCGGCAGCATCAAAATGGACGGCAACGGTCGTGCACGGGCAACACTTTTGCCCAACACGGCATACTACCTAATCGAAACCAAAGCGCCGACAGGCTATCTGTCCCGACGCGATCGCATTGCCTTTACCACCGGAAAGAGCGTCGGACATGTCACAATCAACGAGCAGCCAGGTTCTATCACGCTGCGTGTCGTCAAAAGCGATGCCGCCACGAATGCCGGAGCGCAGGCGGGAACCTCGCTCGCCAAAGCCGAATTTACCTGTGTCTCGCAATCTACCCCTGGGTGGACGCGCACCTTCACGACCGAAGGCGATGGCCAGGCGACCTTAAGCGGCATTCCCCTGGGAACCTTTACCCTCTACGAATCGAAAGCACCAGAGGGCTACCTGCTCCCCCATGACAGCTGGACCTATACGGTCGGTCCCAATCAACTAAACGACATGGGCGTCGTTGAGCTCGAACGCCGCATCCCCAATACTCATATTGCGTTTGACCTCGAGATTTCCAAGTTCAAGGATTACGGGAACGGCGAGCAATCGGGATTAGAACAGCCAGCGGAAGGCGTCGTCTTTGAAATTGTCAGCAACAGCTCTAAGCAGGTCGTAGGCACATTGACGACAAATGTCTATGGCTTCGCATCCACCAAAGACCAGCCCAAGGCCTGGTTTGGCGCGGGCACACGACCGGACGGCGTCCACGGCGCCATCCCCTACGATCGTGAGGGGTATACCGTTCGCGAGGTCCCGGAAACTGTTCCCACAGGCTTCAAGCGGGCAGAGGATTGGACCATCGCGCCCGAGCAAATCGCCGACGGAGCCAAGCTTCAGTACATAGTGGACAATCACACCCTTTCGACACATCTCCAAATCATCAAACGCGATGCCCAGACGGGAGCTTCCGTCCCCCTTGCCGGCTTTAGTTTTCAGCTGCTCAACAGCAACCGTGAACCCATCTCTCAAACATGCTGGTATCCGACGCACAACGTTATGAACACCTTTACCACCAATGCGACCGGCACCGTCACGTTGCCAGAATCGCTCAAGCCGGGCACATATTACGTACGAGAAGTCGCAGCCAAAGCGCCCTACCTTGTGGGCGACGAACTGAAGGTGACGATTCCTGCCGATACAGATCTCACACCTATCGCCGCCGTCTCGTATTTCAACAGCGCGGCAACCGGAAGCATCGAGATCGCGAAGGCTGACGCAGTAGACGGCAGTGCCCTATCTGGTGCCAAGTTTGAAATTCGCGCTGCCGACGATATCGTTTGTCCCGATGGCCACATTGCCGCCCTTGCCGGTGAAGCCGTTGCCGCCGTCACAACTGATGAACAGGGAAAAGCTCGCGTAGACAACCTTTCGCTGGGTTGCGGAACGGCACGATACGAAGTCGTTGAAACCCAGTCTCCCGACGGCTATCTACTTGATCGGACAGCACATATCGTTGAGCTTACTTATATCGACCAGAAGGTCCCCGTGGTCGAGTCGCAGATTGAATTGCCTAATGATTACACCAAGGTCGATTTCTCCAAGGTCGATATGACAGGCAAGCATGAAGTTAAAGGCGCCCGACTGGTCTTATGCGACGCCGATGGAACAGAAATTGATTCTTGGATATCATCCGAGCAGCCCCATCGCGTGGAGCACCTTGAACCCGGTTCTTATACCCTACGCGAAACAATGTCCCCGCGCTCCTATGACCTCGCTGAAGACGTATCCTTTGAAGTCGAGGATACGGGGAAGATCCAGGCCGTAACCATGACGGATGCACCGATTGAGATTAAGGGGAGCGTCGACAAGCGACAAGAAATCGCGCGGCCAACCGTAAAGGGAACAGTGGCGAACGGCGACGGTAAAAACCGGGCGGCGACGCAACCCGACAGAAAGGGCTCCTATTCCTACACCATCGACGCTCAAAACGAATCGAGCACCTGGGTCGACGAGTTCACCATCACCGACGATCTCGAATGTGCCAAAGACGGCACGGCCAAACTTGTCGCCATTAAAACCCCGATCGCCGTCGGCGACTTAAACGGGCTCTGCAATGTTTGGTATCGAACGTCACCGGCAGACAAGTTGGGCATAAAGGAAAAGGCCAACGCCACACTTGACGATGAACACACCAACCCGTGGCTCGAGACAGCCGAGGTCAAAGAGCGGCTGGGCGAGGATGTGCGGATTGTCGATTACGATGGCTGGAGTCTTTGGAAAGCCGATGTCTCGACCACGGAGTCTTCCACCCTCGAAGTAAAGGACCTTACGCTTTCGGACGACGATGTTATCACGGGGATTCGCTTTGAGTATGGCTCGGTTTCCGCAGACTTTACGACCCGGCGCGACAACGATTCTTGGAATCGCAATGGGCTTAAAGACGAGCATGACGACCTTGACGACGCGGCGGCATCCCTCAAATCGGATTTACACGGAGCAATCATCCGGATGTGTGCAACCTCATCCTATACGCCCCAAACCGCACTCGCCAACAGTGCCCGTGTTGACCTTTGCCGCAACGGAGGAGGCGAAAAACTCGAGTCGCACGATAAAGATCGTGTTGTTCAAAAATGCGCCATTCCGCAGGATCTTCCAAATACGGGCAATGCACCCATCATCTCTTTTCTCACCGCATTATTGACCGCCGGTGGCACAGCAATTTGGCTCACTTGGCTAAGCTCGGCATCAAAAGAGGAGTAAGTAGAAATAACGGGCGAGCCGATATGCCGGCTCGCCCGTTATCTGGCGTATGTAACCAAAGGCTATTCCGTAGACGCAGACCCGCCGTCAACAAGTTCCAGATCGCCATCCGAAATGCCGTCGGCACCCAAACTCTGCTCTTGCTCCACCTCTTCGCTCATCGTGGACCTGGGCGTCGACCCCTTAGCGCCCACGATATATGCGGCCCCCAGACCCATGGCGATGGCGATCAAAAACAGAACCACATAGACGGGCCAATGGCGTTTGATGTATGAAAACACGCTAACTCCTTAGAGGTCCGCTACGAACGGCGGATGACCTCGGTGACAACCTCGGACACCGTAGCGATGTTCGTCGGGTTGACGTTGTACGGCAAATCGTCTTCGGTGCGCGCGCAGGCAAGACGCGGGCCATCGACACCGGCAATTGTGAGGGCGCGACGGCTCGCCTCGAGCGCGGCATAGGCATCGGTCTTGGCATAGGGCATCTCAAACGCGCCACAATCAACGTGGAACGACTTGCACACCTTGCTGACCAGATTCATGATGCGGCGATCACCCTTGAGCAACTGCTGCTCGCCTTCGACCGTCACGACCGAAAGCCTACCGGCTCCAATGGACTCAAGATTGATAAAGAACACACCACGCAGCTTATTGCGATGGGCTTCGAGGAACGCCTTCATACCGGCGCCGTCACAATCCGAGGCACCCGTTGCCACAAACCAGATATCATGACCAAGCAGCTCGTCATCACCCATGGAGGCAACAGCCGAAAGCATGTCCTCGGCAGAAGCGCCGTCAGAAGAGGTGGCACCGCCCTTCCAGCCGTTATCATCGTCCTCAAAGTTATCCCAAGAGCCGATACCGCGGCCAGACTTCTTGGCATCGTAGTCATCCTCGACGCCCAGCCAGTCGCTCATGCTGTTCTGCTCATTCTTCTTTTTGCGTCCGAACAAGCCGCCCAGACCGCGCTTCTGAGGCTTTGCCTCCTTGACGACGGGAGCCGAGATGGTTTCGATGGGCTGAGCGCCCGAAGAAACGGGCATGGAGGGGGCAACCGGCGCCGACGTGGGCTCGGGCCCCTGAGCCGTCGCGAAAGGATCGTCGGCCTGAGCCGAGGGGTCGGGGAGATCGAAGAGGGATGTGCGGGATGCGACGTTGGCCTGCTGCATCGAGGGCAGCGATGGATCGGGGACCGAGGCAAGCGGCGAAGAAGAAGGTGTGAGCACCGGAGCAGAAGCGGGATCGGGGATATTCATCTGCGGACGCGGTGCGGCCTTGGACGAAATCTGTGCCATGAGCGAATCAACCGTCTCGACCTGCGCCGATGCGGGGTTGGCAACCGTGGAGCCGGGATCGCTCGGGGCAGGCATGGTAAAGATCTGCGTAGAGTACGGCCTGGACTCATCGGCGTTAGAAATCACCGGTGTCTCTTCTTGCTCAACGACGACCGTCGCTTCGGCTTCAATCTCGTCGGCGGTGTTCGGCTCGGCGTCAACGTTCTCAACCTGCTCGGCATCGAAACTCTCAGCCGGCTCGGCTTCGGGCGCCTCGATCTCATCTGCAGCATCCTGGGACTCATCGGAAACAGAAAGGGGCTCGGCGATGGCAGTACCCTGCTTCTCGAACGTTATCGTGGCATCGAACTTCGTGGCATCGAGCGTCTCGGTGGCGTCGATTGGCTGCTGGGCCTCAAAGGACGTCGTAGCCTCGGCGACCTCCGTCGCGGCAGGCTGCTCAGCCTCATGCTGTTCAAATTCCCGCGCCGCACGCTCACGCTCGGCCTCGGCAGCCTGCTGGTGGGCAATAGCCTCCTGCTCTGCCACCTCGCGCGCAGCGGCACGCTTTTCCTCAAGGTCGTCGACAAGTTTTTTACCCTTAGCGAGTGCGCCCTTAAAGAAGCTTGAAGCGCTGGCTCCAATCGAAGAGAACGCAGATGCTATATCGGCATGGGGCGTCGCGACCGGTAGATCGGCCGAAAAATCGGTATCGCTCTCATAGGAAACGCGCTGCGGATACTCATCGTAATCGCTGGCGGAATCGTCGTACACATCCTGAACAACCGGAGCGGGTGCAGCGGTGTCCGGCTCGGGTGCAGGGCTGGGCTCGGGTTCCGTCTCGGGCTCGGTATCGACGACGGGCTCGTCGGCAGGCGCGGCGACAGGTTCAACCGAAGCAGGCTCGGGATCGACCGTCGGCTCCTCGCCCTCTTCGTAATCAAGCGTGCACGACTCGGGAAGCATCCCAAGGGCACGAATGGCATCAGAACCAAAGCGAATATTACCGGCAGCATTGCGATACAGCTTGGGCTCGGGCTCGCTCGGCTCGGCGACAGCGGGCGCCCCAATCGACTCGACGTCATCCTCATCCGCGACCGGCTCGGCAGCAACCTCGGCTTCAGCCTGAGCCTCGGGAGCAATGACACCAATCAGGGTTTCGTCAGCTGAGGCACCCTCAAAGCCATCAATCTGCTCGTCAAAAACTTCGCCCTGCTCGGATTCGGGAGCGATCGGCTGGCCAAACTCGTCCTCGTTGTAGGAGGGTTCTTCGTACTCGATCGTGTTGCCGTAGTCGTTTTGCTGCTGGACAGCGGCATACTCAGCCGCCGCGCGCGCCATCTCCTCGGCACGACGCTTTTGCTCACCAAAATAGTCATCAAACGGAATGTCGTTGGGGAACTCGTTTTCGCCCTGGTAAGGGGCAACGTTATCCATGACACCGAGCATCGCGGCTACAGAAGACTTATTGCAGACCGCACCGGACGTATAGGGAAGAACAAAACGGTTGGCAATGATATTGGCCGCGTTGGCGAGCGCCACAAGAGAGGCGAGGATCGCAACGATCCAAAGCAGAACCTTCAAAGCGCCGGGGAGCGGCAGAATACGCAGAATGGCGACGGCAGCGGGGACAATCGTGGCGACCGGCAGCATCTTGGCGATGAGCGCGCGATACGGCGCGTACGGTTCGCGAGCGAGGAGCTCGGCACGCGGAGAATCGTAATGGGCGACAACAACCACCGGACGGTTGCGCGGAGATGCAAGCGGACCTGTGGCCTTGTGATAGGCAATGACATTTTGACTCACGCCCGTCTTGCCCAGGCGAGAGATAACAGGGCGACCGGTACGCTCGAGCACATACAACACGGCACCGACGATGGCCAGCAGAACACCGATTAAGCCGATGCTGCCGCCAATACCCATAAGCAGGGCGCCGGCAAAAGACAGAATGCCTGTGACGGCAAATGCCAGCCTGCTGGGTGCAGGAGCGTTAAATTCCTGGACTTCGGGATCAAAGCCATGATTGCGGAAGATCTGGGCGATATCCTCGGCAGCCAAACGCTCTTCTTCGCTGCACGCCGGCGTGATGCCCGTGCCCTGTAGCAGATGATTGATATAGTTCTGGGTGTTCGCCATGTGCGCTCCACATCCATAATCCGACAAATAGGCCCAATGCTTGCACATTAGAACCGTATATAGTCGAAAGTATACCCCGAGCGAACGCAATCGGCCGAAATCTGGGCATCTTAACGCACTGAGCGGACAAGGATATAGCCTAATCTCCATATCGGATTAAAATCATGGCATCAAATAACCTTCCCATGCGAGGATTCTATGACGGTAAGCGATATGACCGCGACAAACAAAACAAATGCGCCAGAACCCGGTTTCGACAAAACCGCCCAGCGTATCCTCAACCTTTTCTTTGTCCTCAACAGTTCCCCCGAGCCCGTAACTACCGAGCAGATCGTGCTGGATTCTGACCTAGGCTACGGATCGGGCAACGTCGACTCGGATAAGCGAAAATTTCGCCGCGACCGCGACAAGCTGCTCGAGCGGGGCATTGTGATCAAGGAAGTTCGCGCCGCGGGTGCCCAGGAGACCGAGGAGAGCGCCTGGACAATCGACCGTGAGCATACGTTTGCCGCGGGCGGCTTGATCACCGCAGACGATGCCGACATTCTGCTAAACGCTATCGATCAGACCCTCACCACGGGCTCTTCGGCCTTTGCGACCCCGCTCGCCGACATACGCTCCAAAATTGCCTATCTTACCGGCGAGACGAATACGGCCGAGCCCCCCGTTGTTCACTCGCCGACGGTCGATGCGGTATGGAGCGCGTTTGCCGACCGATGCGCGCTGCGTTTTTTGTATCAAAACGGACGGGGTGAGCAACGACAACGCACTGTTTGCGTCTACGGCATGTTCGAGCGCGAAGGAACGGCCTACTTTTGCGGCCTAGATGACGCCACCGGAAAAATCAGAACCTTTCGCTGCGATCGCATCGTTCGTGCGTGGCGTCCATCGCGGGCCTACGCCATTCCCGCAGACTTCAATCTCAACGATTACCTCTTCTTTGAATTCGATTTCTCCGATTGCCAGCCCGTCACGGCAACTTTCTCGTTTGCTCCGCAGGCTCAATCCGACATGGTCCACGGCCTCACACGTGGGCGAGGAAGGCTCGAGCACGCCAAAGACGGCTGGACCTGGACCGTTGACGTTCGCGACCTGAATGCGGCGGCGTCATTTTGCATGGAACACAGCGTTGACGGTATGAGGCCCGTAGCGCCCAACGAACTCAAGCAGGCGTGGAACCGCCTCATCGAAAGGACAGTGAGCGCTCATGGCCGTGCGTAAGCTCACCAGCGAACAAAGGCTCTCGCGCTCCATCGACATTATGGAGGCACTCTATGCCGCCGGCGAGGCGGGCATGACGCGAGACGAAATCTGCAGTCGCTTCGATATCTCCGGAGCTTCGCTCGACGAGATCATCGGCATCATCTCGACGCTCGCAGACCGCGAATCGGGCGCGCGCATCATTTGCGAATGCCACGATGAACGTGTGGTTCTCATCGGCGATGCGGGCCGTGTGCTGCCGCTTCGCCTGAGTGCCGCCGAGGGCGCCGTACTCAATCATGAATTGGAGTCACTCGGAATCGAGGAGTGCGCGGCGGCGCGCATCCGGCGCGCACTCCTTCCGGCGGAACTCGGATACAACCAACGCGTTGACGATACCGTCGCCCGCGGATCTTATTGGCAGCAACTCTGTTGTGCAATTCAGGATGGCGTGCGATGCCTCGTCACCTACCGCTCCCTGGACGACCAGCATCCACGCAGGCGATTGATCGACCCCCTAAAGATTACGACCAACGGCGACCAAACGTACCTGATTGCCTGGGATGTCGAGGCAGACGGGCAGCGCTCCTACCGTATGGACAAGATCGAGGAGCTTCTGCTGACGGAAGACTCCGTCGTGCGTCACACGACCGAAACCACGTCCCTGCACGATTCCCTTGCACAGGCAAGCCAGAGCGTTAAGCTCCTGATGCCGCTCGATATGGCAGAACGCGTGAGGTGGGCAGGTATCAGGTCAATTAAAGCCGATGGGGAGGGTACGGCAAGCGTGACCGTTTGCTATAGCTCCGAAAACTGGCTGTTTAGCCAGATTATCGCAGCGGGCGGAGCCATCCGCATCGCAGACGACCCCGCCCTTTCAAAGCGTCTATGTGATGCCGCCGAGGCAATGGCCTTCCGTTCTTAGCGATGGCGTTCGTGCGCTTGGCGCCATAACTGAAGATAGTGGCCGATCTGCGCCGTTTCGATGCGCTGATACGAGCTGGTAGGCAGCGATGTCAGAAATTTCTTTCCGTAACCCTTCGTCACCAGACGCGGGTCGGCCAAAATCAACACGCCGCAATCGGTCGATGAACGAATCAGGCGACCGGCCGCCTGCTTGACCTCGAGAACCGCCTCGGGCAGCGAGTAGCGTACCCAGGCGCGGTCCTCGCGCAGATTGCGCTCGCACGAGAGAGGATCGGTGGGGCTCGAGAATGGCAGCTTGGGGATAATGACGCATCTCAGCGTCTCGCCGCTGGCATCGAAGCCCTCCCAAAATGCTTTGAGAGCAAAGAGCGACGAGGTCGACTCGTTGATAAAGCGATCGCGCAAGCGACGGGGAGACGAATTGCGCTGCTGACAATTGAGTTCCAGGCCGGCACGCGCCAGCTTGGGCTCAACCCGAGCGTACAGGTCTTCCATATCGCGGCGATTGGTGAACAGCGTGAGTACCGACCCGCCCATGGCAAGATGGGCATCGACCAATACGCGCTCGAGCGCGGACAGATAGCCCTCGCGGTCGCGAGGGTCGGGAATGTCCCCCGCCACGACTACGGCCATGTTCGAATCGAAGTCATAGCTCGAATCCAGGTGCAGTGACGAGGATGCCGAAGCGGCAATGCGATCGAGGCCTACGGCATGGTTAAAGTGCTCAAAGCTCTTGGACACCGTCATGGTTGCCGAGGCAAAGATGGCCGTATGCACCTCGGGCAGCCACTCGTTCGCCAGGGCCTCGCCGATGTCGATGCGCTCGGCGGTCATGGATTCTCCGCCCGCACGTAGGCGGCGGTTGACCTGCAGCGAGTACACATAATGCTCGTCGGTGCCGTCAATGATGAGCTTGAGGTTCTCGGCCAGCTCGTGCAGACGGCGCGAAATATCGCCCAGGTCGACGACGACCTCGGGTTTATCGGCAGCGACAGCCTGCACCAGCGCGGCAACATTTTTATCCGCCTGCTCCAGGGCATCGATAGCAGCGCTGGCAGACTGCAAGAAGTCATGCCAGTCATCCGACTCGCGCAACTCGGGGCCAATCCACAGATTTGCGCTGTCGTAGCCACCGCGAGCGCGACGGCCGAGCTCACGCACGCCGTCAAACACCTCGGCGAGTGCCATGCTCGCGCGTGCGACCGTAGACGTCGCCTTCGCGGTGAGCCCCAGATAAAGCGTGGAGCCTTCGGATGTCGCCAAATCACAAGATACCTGGCTCAATGCACCGGAGCTCGACCCGCCAAGGCGCTCAAATAGCACGCGAGATTCGTCTGCCGAGACCACGCGCGCCCACTGGCGGCGCGCCTCGCGCTCGATGGAATGGGCCTCGTCGATTACCCAGTGGCGGATGGGAGGCAAAATTCTCCCTTCGGCCGCAACGTTGCGAAACAGCAGGGAATGATTTGTGACCACGATATCGGCATGCGCCGCGCGACGACGGGCACCGTGGACGAGGCATTTATCGGGGAAGAACGGACACAGGCGGCGAGCGCATTCGCGCGAGGCCGTCGTAAAGTCGGGGCGGTTGACGCTGCGCCAGCGAATGCCGAGCGAATCGAGGTCACCATCGGCAGATTGGCACACATACGCCATGATCACCGCAACCGCTGTGAGCGTGTCGGCAGGATCGCGCTTGGTGGTAATCTCGGTCTGACTTCGGCTCATGCGCTCGAGTTTACGCAGGCACGGATAGTGGTCATATCCCTTGAGCGCACAGAATGACAAGCCTCCGTCCAGCTGTTCGGCGAGTTTTGGCAGCTCGTGGTACATAAGCTGATCGGCAAGATTATTCGATTTGGTCGCAATGCCAACGGTAATGTTGTTTCGGCGGGCGGCCTCGGCAAAGGGCACGAGATACGCCATCGATTTACCGACGCCCGTACCGGCCTCTATCACGCGATGCGTATCCGTAACCAACGCGTCGCGCACCTCGAGCGCCATGGCAATCTGCTCGTCGCGCGGCTCATAAGTGGGATACATGCGATTGACTAGACCACCGGGGGCATAATCCTCCTCAATCTCTTCGCGGCTCGGCATGTTAAGAACCGGCAGCTCGTCGGCATCCACGCGATCATCGGCGCGATCGGCCTTGAGCACGTCGGCGCGGGCGGCAGCAAGCGAGAAAATCGAGCCGGGGTTTTGACCTGCCAAAAACGAGAAAATGGGACGATAGGACCAAGGAACATCCGCGTGCATATCCGCCAGACGCGCCATAAGGCCCTGCGGCAAGTCCGTAAGGGCAACCAGCAGCACGCGCCACACCCCACACAGGGCATCGACATCGGCGTTTGCGCGGTGCGACACGGAGTCGCAGCCAAACAGATCGGCCATAAAGGACAACTTGTGCGATGCCAGGCGCGGCAGCGCGATACGGGACAGCGCCAGCGAATCGATCCAGATGTCGCTGACGTTGACACCGCCCTTGACCGATTCGATGAATGATCGGTCAAACGTGGCATTGTGCGCGATAACCGGGCACCCGCCCACAAAATCGGCGAGCGCAGCCACGGCCTCTACAGCCGAGGGGGCATCGGCCACATCGGCGTTTGTGATGCTTGTGAGCTCAGTGATTTCGGCAGGGATCAGCTGCTTGGGATGCACAAACGTGTCAAAGCGGTCAACGACCTCGCGGCCCGAAAGACGGGCCGCGGAAATCTCGATAAGCTCGTTGTCCTGGACCGAAAGACCCGTGGTCTCGGTATCGAGGACGATAACATCCTCCTCGATAAGGCCAAACGATTGTGTGCGGGCACGCTCGGCGAGCGTTGCATAGGAATCAATGACAAACTGCGGCGTTCCAGGAGATACAGCGTCCTCGATTAGCATGCAATGCCCGCTCGACGGAGACCCATGCGAATCAGACTGTCACAGACCTGCGGGAAGGTCATGTCTTTGGTATGACGAATCTCGTCCGGATACAGCGACGTATCGGTCATACCGGGAATCGTATTGGTCTCGAGGATGACGGGGCCGTCCTCGCTCACGATAAAATCGCTGCGCGAAATGCCCAGACAGCCGAGGGCTTTGTGGGCCGCACAGGCTAGTTCCTGGGCACGAGCATAGTTTTCGGGCGAAATCTGCGCCGGAATACGGTGGATATCCGTGGGATCGACGTACTTCACATCCAGGTCGTAGAACTCACAGTCCTCAGGCTTGCGAATCTCGACGATCGGCAGGGCGCGCACGTCATCCTCGCCGTAGACGCCTACGGTAATCTCGGTTCCCTCGATGCACTTTTCGACCAGCACCTTATCGCCGTACTCAAAGGCCTTGGCGATGGCGGCAGGCAGCTCAGAGGGCTCGTGTACCAGGGAGATGCCGTAGCTGGAGCCGTTGACGGCGGGCTTTACAAAGCAACGCTCGCCGCAAATCTCAACGATGCGATCGATATCAACCTCGTCGCCCGCCTCAAGCGCCAAACCGGGGGCAATGGGGATGCCTGCCTTGGCATACAGAAGCTTTGAAACCTCTTTATCGGCGCCACACGCGCTGGCGAGCACACCCGACGCCGTATAGGGGATACCCAGCGTCTCCATGGCTCCCTGCATGGCGCCATCCTCGCCGCCGGCGCCGTGCATGGCGATAAACGCCACGTCAAAATCGCCAGTTGCCATAGTCACCATAAAATCATCGGCAGCCGTATCGAGCAGCTCCACCGAAGTGTAGCCAGCCTCCTTTAGGGCCACCACGACGTTCTTTCCCGAATTGAGCGAAATCTCGCGCTCGGCGGAATGGCCGCCCGCCAAGACCGCTACGTGCATGTTCTCTAGGCTTTTACCCGGCATGGGCAGACTCCTCCTCTATGATTTCTGCAGCTGATACCATATTGTAGCGATACCCCCTACGTTTCCCCAAAATCGAAAGGCTTCCATGAATCCCAGGACTAAATCTCAGGACATTCGCGACTCGAGCCAAAACGATATTCGCGAGCTCGTGGCCGAACTCGGCCAGCCCGCTTTCCGCGCGAAGCAGCTCATTGAATGGGTTTTTGAGAAGAACGTTTGTTCGTTTGACGATATGACCAACCTTCCCAAGGCTTTCCGCGAGCAGTTAAAGGAGGCATTTGCCTTCGACACGCCGACCGAGCTCACCAAGCAGGTGTCCAAGGACGGCTCTCGTAAATACCTACTCGAGTACCACGATGGCATTTCTGTCGAGACCGTCGGCATGCCCCGTCGTAACAAGCTCTCTGTCTGCATATCCACCCAAGCCGGCTGCGGAATGGGCTGTGCTTTTTGCGCTACCGGTCTCAACGGCCTCAGGCGCTCGCTGACCGCCCAGGAAATCGTCGACCAGGTACTTCACGTTTCCAATGATTTTGGCGAGCGCGCGACAAGCGTAGTGTTCATGGGCCAGGGCGAGCCTTTTGCCAACTACGATGAGGTTCTTAAGGCGCTGCGCATCCTTAATGACCCCGACGGTATCGGCATTGGAGCGCGCCATCTCACCGTGTCTACCAGCGGTGTTATTCCTGGCATCCGTAAGTTTGCCGACATTCCCGAGCAGTTCACCCTAGCTGTCTCGCTGCACTCCGCTATCCAGTCCACACGCAATAAGCTCATGCCCGGTGTTAAGAAATACACACTCCTGCGCCTTCACGAGGCACTGCAGCTCTACACCGAGAAGACCGGCCGCCGTCCGACGTATGAATATGCCATGATCGAGGGCATCAACGACACCAACCCCGAAATGCAGGCACTCTGCGACTTCTGCGAGGGCACGCTGTGCCACGTCAACCTGATTCAGCTCAACGATATTGAGGGCAGCCCGCTCAAGCCGTCACCGATCCATAAGGTAGAAGACCTTCAACGCCGTCTTGAGTCCCGTGGTATCGAGACCACGATCCGCAACTCTCGTGGCAACGATATCGATGCGGCTTGTGGCCAACTCAAGCAGCGTTTCAAAGTTCAGAAGAACGCGTAGGGGAGACCAGCCCAAACGTTTCATGTGAAACATCAGAAAGCCCCGGTTGCTTAATTGCAACCGGGGCTGTTTCATATTCATCGATTATCTGCATCATAGGATTGTCCAGCATTATTTAGGACGATATTAGGGATCCCTGTACTGGTGATCAGACAAGGAACCCTTCAGAATAGATGAGTCATTGTTAGGTACCTAAAAGCCTACAATTTCCCATTGATGATTAACCCAATCTTGGTTGATCTTGGGATTCTTAGTCATCTGAGCCGTACGCATGGCAACATCCTCAGTCATAACATCCATTTTCTTTTTTGAGGTATCAACGATATCCTGCGCTCCACGAAGTAAACGACCACGCAATTCATCATCTGTCGCAATCTTATAACCGGCAAAAGCGCCAACTGCAACAGTTGCAGCCAAAGCGACAGCAGTCAGAACTTTATTCCTCATCCTGACCTCCTTGATCAAACTGAATGATTTCGCCAAGAATGCGAGAGAGTTCCTCTTCATCCTTAAATTCAATCTCGATCTTGTTCTTGCCGCGCGAGCTCTTTACGCGAACGTTCGTGTTAAACACCTGACGCAGAACGCGTGCCGCCTTCTTAAAGGATTGAGGCGTTGCGGTTCGAGGCGTTTTTGGTGTCTCTCCGGCAGAAAACAACGGAGCAAGATTTTCTGTCGCGCGGACGGACAATCCTTCTGCAACAACCTTCTCAGCTAACTTAATGCGTGCATCTTCGTATGGAACTGCAAGAATTGCACGAGCATGGCCAGCAGTCAGCTTACCTTCAAAGATCATCTGCTGAACAACCCCTGGAAGATCAAGTAGGCGCAGCGAATTGGTGATTGCGGAGCGAGACTTGCTGACAGCCTTCGACAAGGCCTCTTGAGTCATACCACTCGCATCGATGAGCTGTCGATACCCCTTAGCCTCTTCGACGGGGTTGAGATCAGAGCGTTGCAAATTTTCAATCAATGCAAGCGCAAGCATCTGTTCATCATCAACATCTTTTATGATGACAGGAACTTCCTCAAGTCCAGCGAGCTTAGAAGCCTGATAACGGCGCTCACCCGCGATAATCTCATAGCCATTACCGTGCTTGCGTACAAGAAGTGGCTGAAGAACACCATGCTCCTGAATCGACTCACTCAACTCTCGAAGCTCGGTCTCATTAAAATGAATTCTGGGTTGGTTGGGATTCGGAACGATATCTTCGATTGGAAGTTTAGTTTCCGAAGCAGTATTGGATGCGGACGTCGCAGATCCACCGGTCTCATATTCTGCTTCGGAGACCAATGCATTGAGTCCGCGACCCAAACCGCCACGCTTCCTAGGACTAGGCACGCTTGATCACCTCTTTGGCAAGGTTCATATACGCCTTTGCACCCTTATTTTGCGGCGCATACGTAATTACCGGCTCACCGAACGACGGTGCTTCTGATATTTTAACCGTACGCGGAATCAAGGTCTTAAATGCCTTATCGCCAAAGTACGACTGCACTTCTTCGACAACCTGATTTGAGAGCGATGTTCGCGAATCATACATCGTCATAAGCACGCCATAGGTATCAAGGCTCTTATTTAGGCGTGTTTTGACCATCTTCATCGACTCAAGCAGCTTGGTGACACCTTCGAGTGCGTAATACTCACACTGAATCGGAATCAGAACACTGTCCGCCGCCGTCAACGCATTAATGGTCAACAAGCCAAGTGAAGGCGGACAGTCGATAAATATAAAGTCAAACTCATCCTTAACAGGCTCAAGCAGATCCTTTAAGCGTGTTTCTCGTGCAATTGCGCTCACAAGCTCAATTTCGGCACCTGCAAGCTGGATAGTAGCCGGAATTACAAATACCTTACTGCAATTTGTATCCAGAACAAGCGATTCTGCCGGAACATCATTCAGCAATGCATCATAGATGCAGTTATCGAGTTCTTCTTTTTCGATTCCAAAGCCGCTCGTGCTATTACCCTGTGGATCAAAATCGACAATCAGCGTCTTTCGACCCTGTTCACCCAGTGCTGCTGCAAGGTTTACTGCTGTGGTGGACTTACCCACACCACCCTTTTGATTGATGATTGCAATGATACGCGTGTCTTTTGCGCTCTTTGAACGCTTAACGTCGCGAAATCCCACGGTCCCTCCTGGTGTATTTTAAGCTGTTAAACGGAGGATGTTTCACGTGAAACATTCCGATTCATCATCTGTTATGTTTCACGTGAAACATAACAAGTAATTACTATCCATTATGTTTCACGTGAAACATCTAGGCAAGCGGATTCTTCTTCGCCATGCCATTAGCACGTGGAAGCGAAATAGATGCCGGACGAGATTTTTTTAGAATGATAAACTCGCGATGACCCAAGCCATTTGGCAAATCTAAATCATCTGTCATAAGCGTGGTGAACCCGCATATGGTAGCGGCATTTAGACCAGACTGAAGTTCGACGTCTGACGGGTTTCCCTTAGTAATAACAAAGAGACCACTATCTATTAGAAATGGTGAAGCGTACTCGACGAGAACTGGTAACGGTGCAAGTGCACGAGCAGTAACAACAGCAAACTGTTTCTTATGGCTTCGGGCATATTCTTCAAGACGATCATGAACCGTGTGAGCATGCTTGAGACCGAGAGCCTCAACAAATGAGTTGACGGCATCAACCTTCTTGCCAACCGAATCGATATAGGTAGCCTTACGTCCGCTAGCAATTGTCAAAGGGATACCAGGAAACCCAGCACCAGTACCCATGTCTAACAACGCGCCTTCTGGAGCTATGTCTATATAGGGAAGCAACACAAGCGAATCAAGAATATGAAGAACAGCCGCATCTTCGATATTTAGGATGCGCGTAAGATTGGTGGTCTTATTAGCCTCCAAAACAAGATCAAGATGCTCAATACAGGAGCGTAGGGCATCATTGGAGACCTTCAAAGAATAGTCTTCGCAATACGAAATTAGATGACCAAGCATCTGGCTTGTCTGCTCATCGGTTAGTACAAACAAGACAAACTCCTATCTGACAAAAATCAGTGTATCAAGAACTTTTGACAAAAAAAGGGGACGTGGAAACCACGCCCCCTTAAGATAAGCTCGTTTAGGTTATCGAGCAACAATCACAACATGACGATCGGGGTCAGAACCCTCAGAATGCGTGTCGACGGCGTCGTTGCCGCGAAGAGCAATATGAACCAGACGGCGCTCGTAGGCATTCATGGGCGGAAGCGAAACGCTTTTGTGAGTGCGCACTGCCCGCTCGGCAGCAGACTGAGCCATAGAGGCAACCTTGTCCTGGCGGCGGCTCTTATATCCCTCGACGTCGACGACGACCGGATACCTAAAGCCAAGCTTGCGACTCACCAACAGCGAGAACATAACCTGAAGGGCATCAAGGGTGCGTCCATGACGACCAATAAGGACGGCAAGGTCGGGAGCCGTTACATCAAGAATCAGTTCGCCCTCGTCGCCCTCATACTCATCGATAGGAGAGTTGGCGGCGTCGAAATGCGAAAGGATGGAACGAAGAATAGAAATCGCAACATCGGCAATGGTGTCGAGCTCTTCGTCCGTAAGCTCTTCACCAGCCTTGTAGCGCTGTGCAATCTCGAGATAATCGCCCGCGGCCTGCGGGGCAACCTCCTCAAGCATATCCTCGACGATCTCTTCAGACATAACGTACTCCAAAAGTTAGGTACCTAAATAAGATTACTATACCGCTACTTCTTCTTGTGCGGGCGCGGCTTCTTCTCGCGACGCGTGACCTCAACCTGCAGCGGGGCGTTCTTAAGACGCTCCTCCTCTTCGGCCTTAGCCTTCTCGATAACCTTCTGCGTCACAAAGATCTGCTGGATGACCTGCCAGGCAGAAGACACGTCGTAGTACAAAAGAACACCAACGGGCAGGCTCCAACCCATCCAGAGCATCATGACGGTCATGACGACGGCCATCATGCGCATGCTCTGGGCCTGCTGACCAGTCTGATTGCGCGACATGTACAGCTGCGGAATCAGGGTCAGGACAGCAAACAGAATCAGGCAAACCAGCGCAGGCAGTGCGACCATAAAGCCATCGGCAAAAGAGGCACTCGGCGTGGTAGTCAGATCGGGCAGAATGTTGAAGAACGAGAAGGTGCCCTCGTTAAAGTACTGCGGCAGGTTGCGCAGAAGCGTAAACAGGGCGATGAGGATAGGCATCTGAATCAGAAGCGGCAGGCAGCCGGACAGCGGATTGAACTTGTTCTCGCTGTAGAACTTCTGCATCTCCTCGGCCTGACGTTGGGGATCGTCGGCGTAGCGCTCCTGAATCTCGAGCATCTTGGGCTGCAGCACCTGCATACGGGCCGTCGACTTGGTCGACTTGAGCATGAGCGGCGTCAGCAGCAGACGGACGATGACCACCAGGATAATGATGGACAGGCCCCAGTCGACCGCAAAGGTCTGGATGAGCTTGAGCAGCTCGAAAAGGATGTTAACGATCCAATCCCACATGTAATTTTTCCTCCGATAGCGAGTGCCCGCTAGGGCACAGGGTCATAACCGCCGACGTGCAGGGGATTGCAGCGAGCGATGCGCCTCACGGCAAGCCAGCAGCCTCTACAAACACCGTATTTCTCGATAGCCTGGACGGCGTAATGAGAACACGTTGGATAATAAATGCAGGCGTCAGGCAATAAGGGCGAAATAACCTGTTGATATATGCGAATAGGAGCGATGGCAACACGTCGCAAAACGTGATTGCTCATCGCTCCTCCCCGGCAACGCCGGCGCGTATCACAAGCGAACGCAATGCCTCGTTCATTTCCTCCGGCGACGAGATCCTCGTCTTGGGGGTCGCGAACAAGATGATGTCATAACCCGCAACGGGAAATCCGCAGCTGCGGGCGGCCTCGCGCATCACACGCTTAGAACGGTTGCGCACAACTGCGCAACCGAGTCGTTTAGCACCAACGAAGGCGACCCTTCCAGAGTCGCCTTCGCCAACCGATTCACATATGGTCATTCGAATCAGAGGATGATTGAAACGACGCCCCTGACTGAACACATGCTCGAAATCTTGCCGAGACTTAATAGTCTTCATGCGAGATGTGTGTATCGCTGCTAGACAGTGAGACGCTTGCGGCCCTTGGCGCGGCGACGGGCGAGCACGGCACGACCACCCTTGGTGGCCATACGGGCACGGAAGCCATGGGTCTTGGCACGCTTACGCTTATTAGGCTGATACGTACGCTTCATCTTAAGTTCCTCCTGCTGCATTTCGAGTGTCCGCGAGGGCGCGGACGCAGATATAGACACGTGAGCTTGAAGATTGTAGGGAAATCAATGTTCAAATGTCAAGAAATCAAAGGTAAAAGGTTGCGCAGTTCACACGGTTCCGCCATAAGCCGGATGAGTTTTTGAGTATGACTCCAACTTTTCACGATATTTCACCGAGTTTTCGACAGGTCATGTTGGCAATGTTGAGAACTTTTCGTCCATTTTCCAAAGTTTTCAACATGTTTTGAAAACTTGTCGAAAGATGAGAAACATTGCGCGGTGAGCTACTATTTATCCGAAACCTTTTGAAAGATTGCGAGCGGCATGTCTGACGACTTTTACACCATGGTCGATTCCGGTGACCCGGCACCCGACAACGAGCACATCAACGGCGTACGCGAAGAGCGCGAAGAGGGCGAGCAGACATCGAAACAGACACCGAAAACCATGTATGCGGCGCGCATCGCCGTCTATGACGACATGCTTTCGACCCCGCGCGTGATCGTCATCGAGCCGCAAGACATCCGCACGTATCTGGAAGAGACGACTAACACCGTCTACCAGTGCATGAAAGAGCAAGGCGGACACATCTCACTCATGGTTATCCGCGAGATTGTCGAAAACTTTATCCACGCCCACTTTGCCGAGCCCATTATCTCGATCCTGGACGGCGGGGAAACTATCCGCTTTGCCGACCAAGGTCCGGGCATCGACGACAAAGAGCGCGCCTTCGACTTTGGCGTCACCAGCGCAAACAGCAAGATGAAGCGGTATATACGCGGCACCGGGGCAGGTTTTCCCATGGTGCAGGAATACCTGGAAAACGCCGGCGGGGCAGTCTCCATCGAAGATAACATGGGCAACGGCACCGTCGTCACGGTGAGCCTCGACCCCAAGCGCGTGCAGGAAATTGAGCGCGCGGGAGGGCGCGGGGCAGCCGTGCGCCCCGAGGCCCAGGGGTCGGAATACCCACTGCCGGGAGCATTTCCACAGCAAGCAATGATGACTCCGCAGCAAACCATGGCCGCGTCCCCACTGCAACGGCCCATGGTTTCGCAGCAGATGCATCAACCCGGCATGCCGCCCATGCAGGACCCCCAGCCCGCGGGACAGACGACAACTCGAGGCTCGGCAGAGTCCATGGTCCCGGCCGATTTGGATGCAGCCGCGATGCAGCAGGTGACGGGCATGCAAGGAGCTCGGCAGATGGGCTTCCAACCGTACCCGCAGGCATATCCGGGACAATATATGCCGCAGCAGGGATACTCCCAGCAATATATGCAGCAGTATCCCCAGGGCTATCAGCAGCCGTATCAGCAGATGCCGCAGCCGTACCATCCCTGGGCCCAGCAGATGCCGCCGCAGCCATACCAACAGTGGCCGCAAAGTTTTCAACAGCCGATGCCAACCATGCAGAGTTCTCAACAACCAGCAGCTCAAATGATGTATCCTAATGCGGCGAATCAATACGCACAGCCGCAACCGGACGTATTTGTGAGCGAGCGCGGCAACGCGGCGCTGGGATATCTGGCTCAAAACCAAGAGTGCGGCGCCACCGACTTGGCGCGAGCATTTGGAAACTCCGCGCCCACGTGGTCACGAACACTCAATGACTTGGCGCAGGCCGGCTTGGTAATCAAACACGGTCAGAAATACCATCTGACCGAACTCGGCAGCGCTCGCGTGCGTGCCCAAAGTTAAGGAACGGGAGAGACAGTGGACGAGGAAGCAAGCATCATCCTGGAGGATGCCATCGCCTTTTGCCAGCGCGACGGCCAAGATGCACGCCTCATCAACATGTTGGGGCAATCGCGTGCCGTGAGCCTGACCGAGGACACCTTGACCATCGAGGCACCGTCGCGCTTTGCCATTGCGCAGCTCAAAAAGCACCAGCCGACTATCGAGCACTACCTAGAAGAGATTGCCTTTGCGCCGATCGCGCTCAACATCGTGGCCCCGCAGGGTCCCACGACAGGCGCCACAGGGGCGGCACCCGTCACTCCCCCTTTGACGACCGTCGCCCCCGTGGCGGCTCCGGAGACCAATGCGGGCGATGTTTCCCGTGAAACCATGCCCCACGCAACAGCCGTGCCGGTAGCAACCGCGCCCAGCGTTTCACACATGCCCGTCGCGCACGACGCGGCGCCGGGCGAAGAACCGGGCATCGCGATCAAAAACACGCTGTCGGCCGACGATTTCCGCCGCATGATGAATCAGATGAAGGGCGTGGCACCCGCCAGGAGCGCAAAACCAGTCTCGACATCGCCTGTGAGCGTGCCTGCGGCTGCTGCGCCGGGCGAGCAGAACGCCGATGGCGCGCCCCTCGTGGCCAACTCAAAATTCACCTTCGAAAACTTTGTCTATGGCCCCGAAAACAGCCACGCCTATCGTTCGGCGCTTAAATTCGCCGCACTCGCAGACGAACGCGGTACTTGCACATCCCTGTTCATCTATGGCAAATCGGGCTTAGGCAAGACCCACCTGCTGCTCGCCATCAAAAACGAGCTCGCCGAGAAGTCGCCCGAGATCAAAGTGAAATACGCCAACTCACAGGCATACATCGATGATCTGATGACAGAATTCGACCGCCAAAAGAAGAGTAACGCCCCCATCATGCAGGCATACCACGGCGTGGACGTGCTCATCATCGATGACATCCAAAACATCATCGGCAAACGCGCGAGCGTGGACTACTTTTTCCAGCTCATGGACGAGTTTATCCGCAACAACAAGAAGGTCGTGATTGCCGCAGACCGTGCGCCCAAGGACCTGAACATGGACGAGCGCCTGACCAGCCGCTTTAACGCCGGCATGCTCTGCTTGGTAGCAGAGCCCAGCTACGAGATGAAGTACAAGATTCTGCAGCGCTATTACGAGAACACGATCGCGGCGGCGCCCGAGGCGGGCGACGACTCGCTGCTGGCGGCCTACGGTGGCGACAGCGGACATCTGACTGACGAGCACTTTAAACACATGGCGGAGGTATCGGGCACCAACATCCGTGAGCTCGAGAGCTTCTGCGAGCGCTGCGCCGGGGAGGCGGGCGACCGCGAGCGCGAGGGTAGCGAGCTGAGCTTCGACGACATCGATGCCATCGCCAGCCAGTACTTCGACACGTCGGCCAAAAAGATCAACGTGCAGACAGTTCAGTCTGTTATCGAGGAGCAGTACGGCGTGACGCATGAGGAGCTCATTGGTCCGCGCCGCAATGCCAATATCGCCAAGGCGCGCCATATCGCCATCTACCTAGCGATCGAGATGTGCGAGATGACAACCACCGCCGTGGGTGCGGAGTTTGGCAACCGCAACCACTCGACCGTCAGCACGAGCTACAAAAAAGTCCAGAAGATGATTCAGGAAGACCGGACCGTGACCGAGGACCTCAAATCGCTACGAGACAAAATTACACTGCGCTCGTAGGGAAATAGGCACACCTGTTGAAAACTTGTCGAAACCGCGGGCATAAGGTGTCTAAAACCCAGCCCGCTCCGATGAAAAGTTTTGCGCAGGTTTTGAACGTGGAAAACGACCCCTGTTGCACACAGGGAACTGTCGATTCTCTTTTTAGGTTTGACCTGCATGTTTGGGAGTAATCAACAGTTTCGTCAGTACTATTACTATTATTAAGATATTTATATCTATAGAAAGGTATTAAAAGATGAAGTTCACCGTCAGCCAGAGCTCGCTTACGCAAGCAATCGGCGTCGTCATGAAGGGTGTCGCTTCGGCATCCACCCTCCCTATTCTGTCGGGCGTGCTCATCAAGGCACAAGACGGCATCTTGGAATTCCAGACCTCTAACTACACTATCTCGATTCGTCACCGCATCGCGGCACATGTGGAAGAGGAAGGTGAGATGGTAATCCCCTGCAAGATGCTCTCCAACATCACCAAGACCCTTCCCGATGCCCCAGTTACCTTTGAGCTTTCGGAGCGCCAGGTACTGATCGGTTGCGAGAAGAGTTCCTTCCGCCTGAATACGCTCGATGCCAACGATTTCCCCGAGTTCCCGGCCTATGCCATCGAGAGCGCCGTTGAGCTCCCGACCGACATTCTGTCCGAGATGGTCAGCCGCGTGTGGCGCGTCACCTCGACCGACAAGGCCCGCCCCATCCTGGGCGGTGTGCATATGAGAGTCGAAAACAACACCGTGCGCCTGGTGGCGACCGACTCCTTCCGTCTGGCCGTGTGCGATACGCAGGTGGAGACCTCGACGCTCGAGGGCTCCTTTGAGCTCAACGTGCCGGCCGATGCCTTCAACGACGCCCTGAGCATCATGGCGAGCCAGGCGACCATTATGATCGGTGCCACCGACACACAGGTTGTCTTTGAAGCCGGCAACACCACCTACGTGTCGCGCCGCATAGAGGGTATGTATCCCAACTACAAGCAGCTCATCCCCGATTCGTGCGTAACGAGCGTCAAGATCGACGTGGCGGCTTTTAATGCCGCCCTCAAGCGAGTGGCGGTCATCGCGAGCGCCAACCCCGCCGTCAAGTTTGAGATCGATGTCGAGAACGGCCAGATGGGCCTGTCCTCCATCTCCAATGACCAGGATCTGGCGCAGGAGACGATCGACGTCGAGGCCGAGGGCGAGTCGGGCACCATTGCCTTTAACTACCACTACATCTTTGGCTGTCTCAACGCCCTGTCCAAGGAGAAGGAGATCACGCTGGAGCTCAAGAGCTACTCGCAGGCCGGCATCTTTAAGTCCTACGACAAGATCAACTATCTGTACCTGGTCATGCCGGTGCGCATCTAGCGGCGCCCTATGGCCATGTTCGCCCGCGATCTTTCCGTCGCGCGCTACCGCAGCTTCGATAGCTATCGCCTGGAACTGAGCGATGGCGTGACGGTGCTCGCGGGGCCCAACGCGGCGGGAAAGACCAACCTCATAGAGGCGCTGCAGCTGCTAACGAGCGGCGCCTCGTTTAGGCATTCCACTGCCGTCGAGCTTGTGCACGACGGCACGGGTTTGTGCAAGGCCGAGCTTAGGCTCGAGGGCGATGGCCGCGTGCTGGACATGGGCCTATGCGTGGAGGACGGTAAGCGTTCGTTTAGCCGCAACGGCAAGCGATGTGCCGCCTCTGGTGTGCGCGGCGTGCTGCCGAGTGTTTTGTTCTGCCCCGATCATCTGGATATGGTTAAGCGCGGTGCCAGCGTGCGTCGCGCCGCGCTCGACGACTTTGGTGTGCAGCTGAGCGCCCGCTATGCCGATCTGGCAGGCGCCTACGGCCGCTGCGTGACGCAGCGCAACGCCCTGCTCAAAGAGACATGGTGCTGCCGTGAGATGCTCGGTGCGTGGAATGAGTCGATTGCCCGCGCCGGATCGGCCCTGCTGGTGCACCGCTTGGCCCTGCTCGATCGCTTGGCCGCCCACGTGCGCAATGCCTACGGGCTGGTTGCGTCCGGGGAGGAGGCCGATGTGGCCTATGCGTCCACGTTGGGAGAGCTGCCCCAGACCGATGACCGCGAGGAGCTGAGGGGCTGGGCATACGAGCGCATGCTCGCGGCGCTCGACGAGCGCGCCGACGAGGAAATCCGCCGCGGCGTGACACTCGTGGGTCCGCACCGCGACGAGGTTGAGTTTTCGGTCGCCGGCCGCTCGGCTCGCTCGTTTGCCAGTCAGGGTCAGCAACGTACGTTGGTCCTGGCTTGGAAGGTGGCCGAGGTGGCCGTAGCCCGCGATATTCTGGGTACCGCCCCGCTGCTGCTTTTGGATGACGTGATGAGCGAGCTCGACGGCGATCGCCGCGCCGCTTTTTTGCAGCTGATCGGCGACGACATCCAGACAGTCATAACCACCACCAATTTGGGATACTTTACCGATGAGTTACTTGATCGAGCCAAGGTGGTGAGCATGGGTGAGGCATGCTAATTACGAGCGTGAGAACGGCACGGCTGCCTTCAGTGACTTTTTGGGTGCCGAGCGCCAGCGCATCTTGGCGTCGGCTACGCCCGAGCGTCGTGCGCAAATGGAGGCCGCCGAGGAATCGCGTACGGTCTACCGTGCTTGGAACGCGGTGTGCTCGGGCACGCGCGAGGGCCGGCACGTGACGGGGCTACGTTATCTTCCCGAGTCCAACGAGCTGCTGGTGTATCTCGATTCGCCCTCGTGGACACAGGAGATGACACTTTTGCGCGAGATAATCCGCGCACGCATGGAGCGTGCCGGCGCGCATGTGGATGGCCTGGTATTTAAGACGACCCGCCCCGGCCACACGCCGCCCGCGGCAAAAGAGCGCCTGCGCCCGGTCGCGCCCGAGCGCCCGCCCGCGCCGCATGCCGACCTGAATGAAGCCGAGCGCGCCGAGATCGAGCGCCAGGTATCGCCCATCGAAGACCAAAAACTGCGTGAGGCCCTCCAGAACGCCATGAGGGCCAGTGCCGAGTGGGCCAAGGGCGTGCAAAGCAAAAAAGAGTCTTAAATCGCATCTGGTGGCCTTGTATAGGCAAATACCCTCGTCTCCGAGGGTATTTTTTACGATAAAATAGTAAGGCTATACAGATTTTCTTAACCGAAGGAGGACGTGTGGCAAACGAAAACGATTACGATGGCGGCGAAATTAAGATCCTCGAGGGTCTCGAAGCCGTCCGTAAGCGCCCGGGCATGTATATCGGCTCGACGAGCGCCAGCGGTCTGCACCACCTGGTGTGGGAGATCGTTGACAACTCCGTCGACGAGGCCATGGCCGGTTTCTGCACCGAGATTCAGGTGACGGTCCACGCCGACAACTCCATTACGGTCGTCGATAACGGGCGCGGCATCCCCGTCGACGAGCACCCTGTCAAAAAGATTCCGACGCTCGAGGTCGTCATGACGATCCTTCACGCCGGCGGTAAGTTCGATAACTCGGCCTATAAGGTTTCCGGCGGTCTGCACGGCGTGGGCATCTCCGTTGTCAACGCCCTGTCCAAGCGCGTGGTCGTACAGGTGCGCCGCGACGGCAATATCTACGAGATGGAATTCTCGCGCGGCAAGACCGTCAAGAAGATGGAGGTCGTGGGCACCTCGGATTCGACGGGCACCACCGTCTCCTTCTGGCCCGACGACGAGATCTTCGAGACCTGCGTCTACGATTTCGATACACTGCACAATCGTCTGCAAGAGACGGCGTTTCTCAACAAGAACCTCAAGATCGTGTTGACTGACGAGCGTGAGGCGGCTCCCCGCGTGGAGGAGTTTTGCTACGAGGGCGGCATCATCGACTTCGTCAAGTTCCTCAACGACGGCAAGGACGTCCCCGAGGCCTTTAAGGAGCCCATCTACATTGAGGGCAAATCGGACCCGGATGCGCCCGTGGCCAAGATGGGCGAGGTCGAGGTGTCCCTGCAGTGGAACGCCGGTTATGGCGAGAACGTCATGTCGTTTGCCAACGACATCTACACCCCCGAGGGCGGCATGCACCTTGAGGGCTTCCGCACCGCCCTCACCCGCGTGATTAACGATTACGCCCGCAAGCAGAACCTGCTTAAGGAGAAAGAGGCCAACCTGAGCGGTGACGACGTGCGCGAGGGTCTCTCGGCCGTCATCTCGGTCAAGCTGCCCGATCCGCAGTTTGAGGGCCAGACCAAGGCCAAGCTCGGTAGTTCCTACATGCGCGCGCTTACGCTCAAGATCGTGGCCGACGGTCTTGCCGACTACCTCGAGGAGCACCCCAAGCCCGCCCGCGAGATCGTCAAGAAGGCGCAGCAGGCCTGCAAGGCCCGCTGCGCCGCCCGCAAGGCGCGCGAGGCGACCCGTCGCAAGAGCCTGCTCGAGACGGCGTCGCTGCCCGGCAAACTCGCCGACTGCTCGGTGCGCGATGCCGAGCTGACCGAGCTCTTCATCGTAGAGGGAGACTCGGCAGGCGGTTCGGCCAAGGACGGCCGCCGCCGAGACATCCAGGCGATTCTGCCCCTGCGCGGCAAGATTCTGAACGTCGAGCGCGTGGGTGACCATCGTGCGTTCTCGAGCGACACCATCCAGTCGCTGATCACCGCGATCGGTTGCGGCGTCACGACGAGCGCCGGCGACGGCGGCGACTTCGATATCACCAAGGCGCGCTACCACAAGATCATCATCATGACCGATGCAGACGTCGACGGTGCGCATATCCGCATCCTGCTGCTGACGTTCTTCTACAAGTACATGCGCCCGCTGATCGATGCCGGCTATGTCTATGTTGCCTGCCCGCCCATCTTTGGCATTAAGGTGCGCAACAAGATCCACTACGTGTATCCCAACGGCCGACAGCCCGAAGACGAGATTCTGCGCGACACCATTCAGAGCCTGGGCCTGAACCCCGACGACAACGACGAGGACGGCAAGGCCAAGGATGGCAAGATCACCAAGAAGCGCAAGGGCTATACCGTCCAGCGCTACAAGGGCCTGGGTGAGATGGACCCCAAGCAGCTTGCCTCGACGACGATGGACCCCAAGACCCGCATTTTGCAGCGCGTGACGATCGAGGATGCCGTGGTGGCGGACCGTGCCGTACGCGAGCTCATGGGTTCCGAGGTGGGCTATCGCCGCGAGTACATTGAAAAGCATGCGCATGACGCACGCTTCTTAGATGCCTAACCTGTTCGGCTTTCCCAGCCACCGCACCTTCGCCCTCAATCGTCGGTTGCGTATCCAAGTACGCTTCCCTCCTCTTTCGGGCGAATCTGCGGCACCTGGAAAAGCCGTCTCCGTGGTAGGGAACTAATGGACCACGCAAACCATGAGGAGGTAACGTGGCAGACGATATCAACAACAACGAGGGTATGGACGAGGCCGGCGACGCCGGTATGCCCGATGATCTGAAGCGCCTGCTCGCCCGCGCCGAGCAGGGCGAGGACGGCGATCCGGATTCCTACAACCCCGATGTCGAGGATGAAGAGGAAGAGGATGACGACGCCGAGCTCGAGGAGAGCTTTGGCGCGGTCGATCGCGGTGCCTCGGCCGGCGAGGACATCAACGGCGGCCAGCTCCAGATTTCGGAGTTTGGCCGCGAGATGAAGCAGTCGTTTATCGAGTACTCGATGTCGGTCATTACGGCACGCGCCCTGCCGGACGTGCGCGACGGCTTAAAGCCGGTGCACCGCCGCATCCTGTACGCCATGAACGAGAGCGGCATCTACCCCAACCGCCCGCACAAGAAGTCGGCCTGGACGGTCGGCGAAGTTATCGGTAAGTACCACCCCCACGGCGACTTCGCGGTCTATGAGACCATGGTTCGTCTGGCGCAGTGGTTCTCCATGCGCACGCCGCTTATCGACGGCCATGGCAACTTTGGCAACATCGACGGCGACGGTGCCGCAGCTATGCGTTACACCGAGAGCCGTCTGGCAAAGCCCGCCATGGAGCTGCTCCGCGACCTGCAGAAGGATACCGTCGACTGGCAGCCCAACTACGACGAGTCGCTCGCCGAGCCCGTGGTACTGCCCGCACGCTTCCCCAACCTGCTGGTTAACGGCAGCCAAGGCATCGCTGTAGGCATGGCCACCAATATCGCCCCGCATAATCTCACCGAGGCGATCGAGGCCACCTGCTACCTGATCGACAACCCCGACGCCACCGTCGACGAGCTCATGCAGATTATGCCCGGCCCGGACTTTCCCACCGGTGCCATCATCATGGGTAGCGCCGGCATTAGGCAGAGCTACGAGACCGGCCGCGGTTCCATCACCGTGCGTGCCAAGGCCCATGTGGAGTCCACCAAGACCGGCCGCAGCCGCCTGGTCTTTACCGAGATTCCCTACATGGTCAACAAGGGCACCCTGCAGGAGAAGATCGCCCAGCTCGTAAACGACAAGCGCATCGAGGGCATCTCGGACATGCGCGACGAGTCCAACCAAAAGGGCATCCGTCTGGTCATTGAGCTCAAGAAGGGCGTTATCCCGCAGGTCGTACTTAACAACCTGTATAAGTACACCTCGCTGCAGACCACCTTTGGTGCCAACAATCTGGCGCTCGTCAATGGCGTTCCTAAATGCCTGAGCCTGCGCGAGATGCTGCAGCACTACATCGACCACCAGGTTGACGTAGTCACCCGCCGCACCCACTTTGACCTTAAAAAGGCCCAGGCCCGTGCACATATCCTTGAGGGCTACCTTATGGCCCTCGACCATATCGACGAGGTCATTAGCATCATTCGCTCCTCGCAAACCGATTCCGAGGCCAGCAGCCGCCTGATCGAGCGTTTTGGCTTTACGCCCGAGCAGACCACGGCCATCCTCGAGATGAAGCTGCGTCGCCTGACCGGCCTGGAGCGCGACAAGATCCAGGAAGAGCTGGACGGCCTGCGCCGTGCTATCGCCTACTACGAGGACCTGCTGACGCACGAGGAGAAGATTCTGGGCGTCATCAAGGAAGAGATGCGCGAGATCTCCAAGAAGTTTGGCGACAAGCGCCGTACCGAGATCAGCCAGGTCGAGAAGGATCTGGACGTCGAGGACCTCATCGCCGACGAGGACATGGTCGTGACCATCACCCACACCGGCTATGTGAAGCGTATCCCGGTGGCCGCTTACCGCGCCCAGAAGCGCGGCGGCAAGGGCGTGTCGGGCGTCAACCTTAAAGAGGACGACGTTATCGACGAGATGTTTATCGCGTCCACCCACGAGTATGTGCTGTTCTTCTCGAGCAAGGGCAAGGTCTACCGTCTGAAGGTGCACGAGCTGCCGGTTGGTACGCGCCAGGCGCGTGGCACCGCAATCGTCAACCTGCTTCCCTTTGAGGAAGGCGAGAAGATCGCGAGCGTCATTAGCTGTCGTAAGTTCCCCGCCGATGAGTACCTGATGTTTGCCACCAAGAACGGCATGGTCAAGAAGACCGTGATGAGCGCCTATGATCGCAGCCGCCGCGATGGCCTAATCGCCATCAACCTGAGGGACGACGACGCGCTGCTCGCCGTGCGCCGAGTACGCGAGGGCGACAAGATTATCATGGCCACCACTGCGGGCAAGGCGATCATGTTCCCCGAGGACCAGGTTCGCGCTACCGGCCGCGACACCAGCGGTGTCCGCGGCATTGGCATGAAGGACGGCGTGAGTGTCCTGGGCATGGAGGTCACCAACGGCGAGGGCGACCTGTTTGTCATTACCGAGTGCGGCTACGGCAAGCGCACGCCGGTCTCGGATTATCCGGAGCAAAACCGCGGCGGCCAGGGTGTCTACACCATCCAAATGACCGAGCGCAAGGGCAACCTTGCGGCCATGAAGGCGGTCGGCCCGCAGCATGAGCTGTTTATCGTGACGGAGGGCGCGACGGTCATTCGCGTCAAGACCGACGAGATCAGCCAGACCGGTCGAACCACGCAGGGTGTCAAGATGATGACCGTAAGCGATGACGACCGCGTGTGCGCCGTTGCCCGCATGACGGCCGCCGAAGAGAAGCCCGAGGTCGAAAGTGCCGAGACCGCAGACGTCACCGAAGAGGCCCCAGTCGACCCAAGCGACGGCAACGACATACCAGAGGATCTCCTAGACGAGTAAGAGGCCCTAGCTGGTAAAAATCATCAGACCCCATATATCGGCGGTCGGCGCGCAGTGCGCCGACCGCTTTTTTGACAATCTTTGAACCCCACGTCGGCCCCGGCTGCCCGGCGGCATGCGAAGTCGATCGCGAGTTCCGCATGAGCCGGAGAGCACTTAATGTGCTCTCCGTGCGAGCAGGACTGTCCGAGCAGGCGACTTCGCATGCCGCCGGGCAGCCGGGGCCGACACCCTTTAAAGATTTTCAAAAAAGTTGTTGACGCGTGCGTAACGACTCGTCTAATATATCCCTTGCGCGATGGACCTGTAGCTCAGTTGGTTAGAGCGTCCGGCTGATAACCGGGAGGTCACAAGTTCGAATCTTGTCAGGTCCACCACTTTCTTTCGCAATAAACACCCCAGCGAGAGCCGAGTCGCCGCTGGGGTGTTTATTACTGTCTCCGTGGGGGTTTAGCTCAGCTGGGAGAGCGCGGGCTTTGCAAGCCTGAGGTCAGGGGTTCGATCCCCCTAACCTCCACCATGATGGACCTGTAGCTCAGTTGGTTAGAGCGTCCGGCTGATAACCGGGAGGTCACAAGTTCGAATCTTGTCAGGTCCACCATCAAAACGTTAAGAGCCCTGGGGCAATGCCTCGGGGCTTTTTTCTTACCCGTTGGAGCAGTTAATTTGGGACGGGGCTTTTTTAGCTACCCTGTTCTGCGCAGCCTCAGTTTCTAGACCTGCCGCTGGGTAGCTAAAAAAGCCCCGTCCCAAATTAACTACTTTGATTTTGTGTGCTGGGCGAAAGATTGGGTAGTATAGCTATTCAATGCGGCGGAGCTGCCGCGCATGCCAATCACAACGTACCGGAGGTGTTCCATGGTTCGTGTCGACATAGAGACCATCGTCATGGCCGCCGGTCCCGTGCCATCGCTGATCGTCTTGCGCGAGCGTTGCCGTAAGTCGGATTCGTCCGCGCCGCTGCGCTCTCTTTCCATCCAGACCGGTTCCTACGAGGCAGCGGCCATCAGCCGCGGTATCGATACCGGCCGCACCGATCGCCCCATCACCCACGATCTTTTGCTCGATACCATCGAAGTGGTGGGAGCAAAGATCGAGCGTATCGAGATCGTGCGCGCCGAGCCGCCGGTGTTCTACGCGACGGTCGTCGTGCACACCGATAGGGGCGAGCATATGCTTGACGCACGACCGAGCGACGCTATCGCCCTTGCCGTGCGCAGCAATGCCCCCATGTTTGTGGAGGACGACATCATGAATCGCTTGGGCACCGTTTCCCCGCTTGCCGACGAGGTTGACGACGAGAGTGAGTTCGAGAAGTTTGACGAGTTTGTCCACACGCTCTCGCCCGATGATTTCTAAATGTCGGTTGAGCACGATGCACGGCGAGCGCTGATGGGTACCAGTGTGTCGACCGAAGCAGCCGCTATCGCGCGTGAGGCCCATATGCGCGTCGAGGCATTTGAGGCCGCGCGCATTGCGTATGTGACGCAGGCTCGCACCCTTCGCGAGCGCCGTGACTCCTATATCAAGATGGTTGTTGTCTCCGCGCTTGCCGCGGTAATCTTGTCGCGGCTTCGTGGTACAGTTGGTGCGCTTGGGTTTTCGATTTCGACGGGCCTGGTGATCTGGGGCGTGGTCGATGCGGTAATGCTGACCAACCAGATCAAGGTGCTCGACAAGCGCGCGGCGGATATGGTTCGCGCCCGTGACGCTGCCGCCAGAATCGCGGCCGAGGCACAGGAGTTATAACGACGCCGAATGCGATGGGAAGGTCAAAAGATGGCACAGGATATGCAGGACGCCGGTAACGTCTCCGCCGAGCTCGACGCCATGGTGTGCGATCTGATCGGTGCGTTTTTGGATGACCTTGCCGCCGGTGAAAACCCGGGCGTTGTCGTGGCGATCGAGGATGCCGCCTCCAACCGCTATCTTGCGGCTCTCGACGAGGACGGTGAGGAGGCATGCCTAGAGGCTGCCACCAACTTTATCTCCGAGCACAAGATGGGTCTCAAGGACGAAGGCCTGGGCCGCATCGCCCGCTATGCCATCGGCTACACCGGCTGTGTGGAGATCGAGGGTGGATATCACGACGCTTTGCTCGTTAGCTTCTTCGAGACCACGCTCGAGAGCGGTTTTTCGGCATATGTGCTGTACGAGGGCATGGGCGCCGGCGATGGTTTTATGTGGAGCGACCCTGAACCTGCAGGTGAGGAAACCCCTCTCATCTAGAATCGCTAAAATAAACGAGTTTTCGGTAAAAGGCTCAATATTCCCGCCGAGCGTTGTGTTGCTGGACGGGTCGCATACGCGTGCCGTTTGTATATAGATAGAAGATAGGGGAACTACATGCGCGTAGACAATCTGAGGAACATCGCCATTATCGCCCACGTCGACCACGGTAAGACGACGATGGTTGACAAGCTCCTGCGTGCCACGGACGCCTTCCGTGCCAACCAGCAGGTCGAGGATCGCGTCCTGGACTCCAACGACCAGGAGCGCGAGCGCGGCATCACGATTCTCGCCAAGAACATCTCTATCGAGTACAAGGACGTTAAGATCAACGTCATCGACACCCCGGGCCACGCCGACTTTGGCGGTGAGGTCGAGCGCGTGCTGCGCATGGCCGACGGCGCCCTGCTGCTGGTCGACGCCTTTGAGGGCCCCATGCCCCAGACCCGCTTTGTCCTACGTCACGCCATCGACACCGGCCTTAAGATCATGATCGTCATCAACAAGATCGACCGTCCGGGCGCCAACCCCGAGAAGGCCTATAACGACTGTCTGGACCTTATGGCCGACCTGGGCGCCACCGACGACCAGCTCGAGTTTGCCATGGAGCACGTGGTCTATGCCAGCGCCATGAATGGCTTTGCCCGCCTTGACCCCAACGACGGCAACATGGACATGTACCCGCTGCTCGACATGATCATCGACGACATGCCCGCGCCCGAGGTTGACGAGACCGCGCCGCTCGCTATGCAGTGCGTGACCATCGACCACTCCAACTTTGTCGGCCGCATCGGCATTGGCCGTGTGTACTCCGGCACCATTCGCCAGGGCGATCAGATCCTGGTCGTCAAGAACGACGGTTCCAGCGCCACCGCTACCGTCAAGCAGCTCTTTACCTTCGACTACCTGGGCCGCACCGAGTGCCAGGAAGTCGGCGCCGGCGACATTGCCGCCGTCGTGGGTATCGAGCGCACCGACATCGGCGATGTCTACACCGATCCCGAGAACCCCGTCGAGCTCGAGCCTATCGAGATCGATCCGCCGACCCTGTCCATCGTCTTCGAGGCTTCGACCTCTCCGCTCGTCGGCCGCGATGGCGATATTGTGGGCGCCCGTCAGCTCAAGGAGCGCCTGTTCAATGAGGCCGAGAACAATGTGACCATGAAGATTGAGGAGCTCGAGGACAAGAGCGGCGTCGAGGTCTCGGGCCGCGGCATTCTGCACCTGTCCGTCCTGATGGAGTCCATGCGTCGCGAGGGCTTTGAGTTCCAGGTCGGCCGTCCCCGCGTTCTGTTTAAGAAGGATGAGAACGGCAACAAGATGGAGCCAGTCGAGCAGGCCGTCGTCGAGTGCCCGGACGAGTACTCGGGCAAGGTCGTCGAGGTCTTTGGCACCTCTGGCGGCATTATGACCAGCATGGACACCTCGGGCATCGTGACGCACCTTGAGTTTAAGATCCCGACCCGCGGCATCATGGGCCTTAAGAACCGCATCATGAACGTCACTCACGGCGAGGGCGTGTTCTATCACACCTTCCTGGAGTACGGTCCTTACGCCGGCGAGATCGGCAACCGTCAGAACGGCGCCATGATCTCCATGACCACCGAGAAGGCCGTTGCCTACGCTCTGGGCACGCTGCAGGAGCGCGGCCAGCTGTTTGTTGAGCCGGGTGTCGAGTGCTACGAGGGCATGATCGTGGGCGAGCGCAGCAAGGCCGGCGACATGGTCGTCAACATCGCCCGTACCAAGAACCTGGGCAACCAGCGTTCCTCGACCTCCGATATCTCCGTGCAGCTGGTGCCGCCTCGCACCTTCTCGCTGGAGGAGGCGCTGGAGTACATCGCCGATGACGAACTGGTGGAGATCACCCCCAAGAACATCCGTCTGCGCAAGCGTCTGCTCAACGCCACCGATCGCAAGAAGGCTGCCGTTCGCGCCGGTCAGGTCAACAAATAAGCGCTGAGCTCTGTAGCATTCACAAGAAAGGGCGTCGACCATCGCGGCCGGCGCCCTTTTTGTACCACCACAAAGAGGAAGGGCACCTTTGCGGTGGTTGGCGGTTAGGCGGAGGGAAGGCCCGGGGTGTTGGGGGCCTGTTGCGGTTTGACGTGGGCGCTGCGCCAGATGATCTGAATGAGATAACCCAGCATAAAGACGAAGGCTACGCCGCTGATAAAGTTGCCCATAAGGGGAAGTGCTGTAAGGGCGCCGGCGATGGCGCCGCCCACGGCGGCCATGGCGTAGCGGTTCTGGCTGTGCCCGACCATGCGTGCGACCGCGGTGCCCGCAAAGGCCGCAGAGACCAGGGCGATGCCGATGACGCCGCACATCAGGGCTCCGGCGAGCGACAGGCCGGCAATCGAGATGATGAGCAGCAAGATGGCGGGAGCGGCGGCTACCGTGCCCAAAAGACCGCTCACCCACAGCGGGGCGGGGTGCTGGTGAAGCATGCCGGCCGCGCTGGCTGTCGCACGCGGAAAGACGAGCTCAAGGAGAATCGCGACAAAGCAGGTGGAAAGAGCTGCGGCAACGATGCCGCCGATGACGTCGTTGATGGTGGAGGTATCCTCGTTCTCGGTGCGGTCGATCTTGAGGGCTCCCACTTTGGCGCCGTCGGCGCGTTCGGGGTCCTGTGAGACATGAGCGTTTACGGTGCCGGTGATGTTGGCGTTTTTGCCGAGCACCAGCTTGTCGGCCCAGACCTCAACATCGCCATCGACAGTGCCGTCGATGGTTACCGTACTGCCCGCGAGCACTGCCGACTTGGCGGAGCCGCGCAGGGCAACCGTCTCACCTGCGGCATAGAAGCAATTGGCGGTACTGCCGGAGTTAAGTACGACGTGCTGAGCGGCAACTGTCACGCTTCCATCAATGGTGGTCTTGGCGATATCGATGGTGCGCGCCGCCAGGCGAACGGCGCCGCCTACGGTGCAGTCGCGAATCGACAGGCTTTCGCCGGCGGCGATGATATCGCGGTCGATGGACGCGTCGTCCAGGCTAAGGATTTGACCGGCCCAGTACAGATCGCCCCCGACGCCGGATGGACTGGAATCCCCGTTGGACACGAAAACATTGCCCGCGGTGTCGGTGCCGGCGAATGCCATGGAAGGCAGCGCGGTAAACGCCAGCGCGATAAGCGCGAAGGCCATAATGAGGTGTCCGCGCATGTTGTGACGTTGTGCCGCCGCGGGTTGGTTGTGAGGCATGGTGAATCCTTTGCTTGGTGATTTGCATACGCCCAATATGGTACCCATTGCGCCTTCGCTCTAAAAGAAACTCGCGGTTGCAGTATTCTGCATGGGCAATTGCCTACGTAAGGCGTCGTGGGATATCGGGCCTGCGGCCGGTTGTAGATAGGCTGTCACCTTGCGATGGGCCGGGCCGTGCTATCTATTTTTTACGATGTAGGAAACGCGCGATATCGTCCTCGGTGGGGCTTTTGATGTCAAAGCGCAGCGAGAGCCAGCGCAGGCCCATGGTCACTGCGACGCAAACGACCAGCGCGACGACATTGCTGACCAAGCCGCTCATGACAAGGCAAACATAGCTTGCCGATCCAGCGATAGCCGCGATGGCATAGAAGTTGGTGCGCTGGAAAATACCCGGCACCACGCCCATAAAACCATCGCGCAGCATGCCGCCGCCTACCGCGGTAAAAAAGCCCATCATGATGCACACGACCGGTGCAAATCCGTACACGAGCGCCTTATCTGCGCCGGTTGCCGCATAAATACCCACCGAGATGATGTCGAGCAGGGGGATGAGCTTGTCGGGCTTGTCGACGATGGCAGGGAAGATGTAGATGATGGCCGCCGTGGCGATGGACAGCGGCAGCGCCATGGGCTGGTTAAGGATGTAGACGTTGCCCACCTGGAGCGTCATATCGCGCAAAAGACCGCCGCCCAGACCGCAGACCACGGCGAGCGCGACGGCGCCTACCAGATCGAGTTTGTGCTCGCGCGCAACCAGTACACCCGAAATCGACGCCGCGACGACAGCGAACATCTCGAGCCAAAACGGGATGGCAACCATGGCATCCGAGGCGTGTGCGGTAACGATTACAGTGGCGATGACGGGCAAGGTGGGTTCCTTTGGGTAGTTGGATTGGAAAATGCCCGTACATAGTACATGGTTGTGGGAGGTCGTGACCCCATTGCTCGGTAAACGGTCGGAACTGGGCGCGGTCACAGGTTCCAAACATGTACATCAGCATCCAAAAACGACATTTTTTGACATCTTTGGAGGGTGATGTACATGTTTGGAGATCTGGGTTGGTGTTGAATGCCCCGGCCGGTTCGAACCCCTCCTCCGCCGCCGTATTTGTCTGTAAGGGATTCAAAACAAAAAAGCTCCCTTTGTTGGGAGCTTTCTCAACCAAAATGGCGGAGGAGGAGGGATTCGAACCCTCGTGACCTTATACAGGCCAAACGGTTTTCGAGACCGCCGCATTCAACCACTCTGCCACCCCTCCGCGTGGGGTAAAAACAAAGCAGGCACAAAGGCCTGCTTTGGAATTAACTGGCGGAGAGTCAGGGATTTGAACCCTGGAGACGCTTTTGACGCCTACACGATTTCCAATCGTGCTCCTTCGGCCACTCGGACAACTCTCCGTTAAATGCGGGATTCATTGTACATGAAGTTTGGGGTTTGGCAAATAAAAATCTTCGGATAGCAAAAATTGCCTCCGTCTTGGCCTTGGTGCCCGGCGGGGCCTGGATGAATCGACTCTCGCGGCCGTCGACACCGCGGTTGCGGGGCGAGCGGGCGTTTTGCGCCCACGGCCGGCTTAAAAGTGGGACAAAGGTCGAGATAGCTGGGACAAATACACGAGATCGACCTGGCGTTAAAACGAGAAGTGCGCGCCCGTATTCTAAATGGCAGCTGCAGTGGCAAAGGTTTAAGCCTTTGCAAATATCGGTTGATTCAAATCATATTTAGGGAGGATATGGTGAAAATCGATATCCAAGGAGCGATGAAGCGCTTCTCGGGCGCAATCATCAAGCCGGTCATGTTTCTCGCTGTTGCCGGCATCCTGCTCGCCTTCAGCGTCATTCTCAAAATGGACGGTATGCCCGCCCCGCTCAACGTTCTCGGTCAGCTTCTGTACAATTGCGTCAACTCGGGCGTCGTGGGAAACCTCGGTCTGATCTTTTGCATCGGCCTCACGTGCGCCTTGGCCAATAAGAAGAAGGGCGATGCGGCCGTGATTGCGGCGTCGACGTTCCTGATTTTCCTGTTTGCCAACAATTTCTGGCTCACCCAGAACAACATGCTGGTGGATGCCACCAACGGCCTCTATGGTACCGGCCAAGGCATGGTCCTTGGCGTGCAGGTGGTCGATATGGGCGTGTTTATCGGCATTATTCTGGGCTGCATCAACGGCTGGGCGTTTAACAAGTTCTGCGATGTCAAATTCCCCGAGGTCATCAGCACCTATGGCGGCACCCGCTTTGTCTTTCTCATCACGCTCGTGATTGCGATCGTGCTCGGCGTTGCGATGTGCTATGTGTGGCCGGTCGTCAATGGCTGGATCAACAGCCTGCAGAGCTTCATGTATTCCGCCAGTTACGCCGGTCAGTGGGTCTACGGTTTCCTCAACAAGCTCCTGATCCCCACAGGTATGCACCACCTGCTCTGGATGCCCTTTATGTACTCCGCCGTGGGCGGCACCGCTCAGATCGCCGGCGAGGCTGTCTCTGGCTCTTACAACATCTTTATGGCCGAGCTTGGCAACACCGCATCTATCACCGCCATGGATCCCTCCATCAGGTTCAGCCTGCTCGGTTTTGGCAAGTGGTTTGGCACCATCGGCACGGTCCTCGCCTTTATCAGCGTGGCCAAGCCCGAGCACCGTTCGCAGGTTCGCGCCATGCTCGTTCCGGCCGCCCTTGTGGCTATCCTTGCCGGTATCACCGAGCCGTTCGAGTTCATGTATCTCTGGGCCTCGCCGATTCTCTTTGTGGTCAACGCAGCGCTCGACGGCCTGTTCCAGTGCATCCTGTTCGCAACCGGGTGGCGCGCGCTGCTTACCGGCTTCATCGAGACGGTTCCCGGCCTGATCGCCCTTCCTGCGGACCTCTCCCACTGGTTTGTAATCATTCCTGTCGGCGCAATTGCAATCCTCGTGTGGTTCGTTGTCTTCCGCTTCCTGATTCTCAAGCTCAACCTCGTCACGCCGGGCCGCGAGGACGATTTTGGCAGCGATGTCTCGGGCGAGATCGGCTCTGGTGAGCAGTCCTCGGCCGTCTCTGCGGAGGATGTCCAGACGCTTATCGAGGGCTTTGGCGGTCCCGCCAACATCAAGCGCGTCATGAACTGCTTCACTCGCTTGCGCGTTGACGTCAACGACATGGGCCTTGTCGACAAGGACACTCTCAACAAGGTGCAGAACAGCGGTATCGTCGAGGGTGGTCCCAACAATATCCAGGTCGTCGTGGGCATGAAGGTCCAGGAGGTTGCGGACGCCGTCAACCACGCGCTCGGCCGTGAAGGGGATTAATCCCTCTCATAGAGCCTAGGTCCTATACGCGGACCTCTCAAGTTAGTCGGTCCGGGGTGGGGCCAAGGCTTCACCCCGACTTAATCAAGATTAAGGAGAACATCATGGAAGACAAAAAGTTCACGGTCTGTATCGTCGGAGGCGGCTCTCGCTATACGCCGGGTATCCTTAAGATGCTCGTGGCCGAGCAGGAGCGTTTTCCCCTGTCCAAGGTCGTTCTGTACGATAACGAATACGATCGCCAGGCCAAGGTGGGCGAGTACGGCCGCCTGCTGATGAATGAGTACTATCCCGGCTGCGAGGTTATTGACACCACCGATCCCGAGGTAGCTTTTACCGATATCGACTTTGCCTTTATGCAGATTCGCGCCGGTCGCATGAAGATGCGTCGCTCCGACGAGCACATCGCCCTTAAGCACGGCTGCATCGGCCAGGAGACCTGCGGCGCCGGCGGCTTTGCTTACGGCATGCGCTCCATCCCCGCTGTCTGCGACATCATCAAGAACATCCGCAAGTACTCCCCCGAGGCCTGGGTGCTCAACTACTCCAACCCGGCGGCCATTGTCGCCGAGGCTACCAAGCGCGTCTTCCCCGGCGACAAGCGCGTCATCAATATCTGCGATATGCCCGTAGGCATCATGAACCAGTACGCAGACGCTCTCGGCGTGCCCCGCAACTCCATCGAGCCGCGTTACTTCGGGCTGAACCACTATGGCTGGTTCACGGCAGTGCTCGACAAGGAGACCGGCGAGGATTACCTGCCGCGCCTGCGCGAGATCTTCTCTGAGGACCTTCCCGAGGAGGCCTTCAGCGAGCTCGATGCCAGCTGGTCGGCAACCTTCCACTTTATGCGCAAGATGGTCCGCGAGTGCAGCGACGGTATGCTTCCCAACACCTACCTCCAGTACTATCTGTACAATCAGCATATGCTTGCCGAGGAAAACCCCGACTACACCCGCGCTGATGAGGTCATGAACGGTCACGAGAAGATGATCTTCGAGATGATTGACGAGGTTATCGCCAACGGCAAGTTTGAGGGTACCAAGTACGCCTTTACGCTTGAAAGTCTCAAGGACGACGACCACGCCACCTATATCGTCGACCTCGCCTACGCCCTCGCCCACAACACGCACGATGTGTTCCTGTGCATGACCGAGAACAACGGCATCATCCCCAATTTCTCCGAGGGCGCCATGGTCGAGGTTCCCTGCATCGCCGGCACCAACGGCCTCGAGCCGCTTAACGTGGGCGAGATCCCGGCCTTCCAGAAAGGCCTGCTTGAGAACCAGTTTGCTTACGAGAAGCTGACGGCCGATGCTGCACTCGAGGGGAGCTACCGCAAAGCCCTCGACGCGCTGACGCTCAACCGCCTGGTTAACGACACGGATAAGGCCCGCGCCCTGCTCGATGACTACATCGCGGCAAACAAGGAGTACTGGCCCGAGCTTAAGTAGTCAAATAGGACGTCAAATAGGACGTCTTATCGAGATGTGCGTTATGATGCGGCTCTATTCCTTTGTGGATGGAGCCGCTTTTTGGCGTTTCGGAGTGCAAAAGAGGTGTTGTTGTGGTTCATCTTTCTGAGCTCGAGCGGGCGGTGTTTCGCCATATCTCGCAACATGTCGCGCAAAACGAGGAGATTACGCTCACAGAGCTCGCTGAGGAGTGCCATGTGGCAAAAGGGACTGTTATCAAGGCGGTTCAAAAGCTCGGATATCGCGGTTTCAACGACTTTGCCTGCAACGTGCGCCTCAACGCCCAGTCGAGCGACACCCTGCTGCTCCCCCGGCGCATCGTCGAGGGAGATGCCGACGCGCAGGCGGGGAGCCTGGCGCATGTGTTTCTCGCGTGCCGGGGCAAGGGCAACTTCATCTTCTCGGGGGACCGCCGGTGCGCAGCGCTCATCGCCTCGTATATGAGCCGCAAGCTCGCTTCGTTTGGATTATCGGTTCCTCCGTCCTACGACTATGCCATGGCGGACCCCTGTGGTCTGGAGCCCGGGGTGGCCTTTTTCTACTTTCACAAAGAGCTGCCGGGACGAGAGGGGCGAGGACAGGTGGACGATTACGGCAAAGGCATGCTCTCTGCCGCGCGGAGGGCAGGCTTCTTTATCGTGGTGGTCTCGGACGATAGGCGCCGCGCCAGCGACACCGATGCCGATATGGTCGTCCCGATTGCGCAAAATGACGGCCTCGAGACGGACATGTTCGTTTCTCGAGTGATCGTACTGCTCGAGAAGGCATTTGCCGTCTACTCGGGGCTCAGTAGGGGGCTGGCTTAGATGAAGGCAAATGAGAGCAGGGTGTACGAATACGTACGGTCGAGGGCTCGACTGGGAAAGAGGCCCACGGTGCGCGAGACAGCGGAGGCGACGGGTGTCGCCCGCTCGACGGTCGCGCGCGCTGCGGTGAGCTTGGGCTATGCGAGCTGGAGCGACTTCACGGAGCAGCTGAGGCACTACCACGGCTCGGGGGAGTCTGTGGGGGCGTTGGCTGAGAGCGTGGAGATGGTCGTTTCGGTTCTTAAGCGCCATGCTGGACAGACGGTCCTCATCGATTCGGTGGGCGATGTCGAGATCTGTCTCGAATATATGCTCATCCGCTTGGGCGAGCTGGGGATATCGGCGATGCCGTATGGGCATGGCGTGGCGGATGCGATGAGCGATGGTGTGCTTTTGGTCTTGAATGAGAGCGGAATGGCCCTGTTTCCGTCGTGCGTCCACGCTGCCGAGCTCGGATACGAGATCATTGCGATCACGGCGAGCCACGACACGCCTATCTCGAAGCTCGCCGGGGTCAACGTCGTGATCAAGAACAACAAGTCGAGCAACGCCGATTACAAGCCTAATTACTTCACCGCCGGAGTCCTGGCATATCTCGAGCGCGTGCTGGCTGAATACGCAAGGGGGGTGGACTGACGGGTGCGATGCCGAGATGCCCGCCCAAACAGGGGTTCTATCTGCTCCAAATACTTAAGTTCCGGTGGATTTTGTGTGCGCGGAGAGCCACTGGTGTGCATTTTGCGACCGCAGCCATGCTGCGAGCGACTTGCGGTTATCTGGCAGAAAGTCGGCATGTACCCGCCCTTGTCCTCAAATCCGTCAAGCTCTTGGCCAGCATTTGGTTGGAATACGCAAGAAAGGCCGTGCGAGTATGGACATATGTGGAGGTCATGAGGTTGTAGCTGCATATTCTTGCAGCCTGGGAGGTTGAAAGATACTATTACCAAGTCTTTTCCTGCTTCAGGCGCACCTTCACGACCTGAAGCCACATTTGTCCAGAGGAGGTGACAATATGAAGGCTTATGAACTGCTGTTCTTTGTTGACCCGTCGCTCGACCCCGAGACTCGTCTCGCTGTTATGAAGCGTATCGATACCACGATCGCTGAGGGCGCTGGCAAGGTCGACTCCGTTGACGAGTGGGGCAAGCGCAAGCTCGCCTACGAGATCAACGACCTCACCGATGGTGACTACACCCTCATCAACTTCCACGCAGATCCTACCCAGATCGCCGAGCTTGATCGCGTCCTGCGCATCACCGACGCTGTGGTCCGCCACATGATCGTCCGTCGCGACGACCAGGAGTAAGACTGTCGTTTTGGACTGGGCTTGTGCCCCAAGAGGAAGTAGTGAGTAATGAGCATCAATCGAGTGAACATCACCGGTAACCTCACCCGCGATCCCGAGCTGCGCGCCACTGCCGGCGGAACCCAGGTTCTGTCCTTTGGCGTCGCCGTGAACGATCGCCGCCGCAATGCGCAGACTGGCGAGTGGGAGGACTATCCCAACTTTGTCGACTGCACTATGTTCGGCACCCGCGCCGAGGCCGTGAGCCGTTTCCTGGCAAAGGGAAACAAGGTCGCGATCGAGGGCAAGCTGCGCTACAGCTCTTGGGAGCGCGACGGTCAGCGCAGGAGCAAGCTTGAGGTCATCGTCGATGAGATCGAGTTTATGAGCTCCCGTGGTGGCCAGGGTGGCTACGATCAGGGCGGTTACGCCCCCGCAGCTCCCGCGCCCGCAGCACGTCCTGCCGCACCGGTGGCTACGCCGCCCGCGGTCGACGTCTACGATGAGGACATCCCGTTTTAAGGGTTGTTCACCTATTTTTGAGTGAGAGGCGGCTTCGGTTCGCCGAAGTTGCCAAATGAAAGGTATTTTGACATGGCTAATGATTTTTCTGCACGTCAGCCGCGTCGTAAGTACTGCCAGTTCTGCAAGGAGAACACTGAGTTCATCGACTATAAGGACACTCAGCTTCTCCGTAAGTACATGACCGACCGTGGCAAGATCAAGCCCCGTCGCGTCACTGGCGCTTGCACGCAGCATCAGCATGACATCGCCAACGCCATCAAGCGTGCCCGCGAGATGGCTCTCCTGCCGTACACCGTCCCCGTGGTTTCCTCTCGTGGCAACCGCGACCGCGGCTAAGAAGGGAGACGCATCATGAAGGTTATTCTTCTCGATGAGATCAAGGGCAAGGGCGGCGAGGGTGACGTCGTAGAGGTCGCTCAGGGTTACGCTGAGAACTTCCTGTTCCCCAAGAAGCTCGCTGTTGCCGCCACCAAGGGCAACCTCAAGCAGCTTGACGAGCGTCGCAACAACATCGCCAAGCGCGAGGCCGTCCGTCTGGCTACCGCCAACGAGACCAAGGCTGCCCTCGAGGGCAAGCAGGTCACCGTTGACGTCAAGGTCGGCGACGAGGGCATCCTCTTTGGCTCCGTCACCGCCGCTATGATCGCTGACGCCATCAAGGATCAGCTCGGTATGGACATCGACCGCAAGCGCGTCGAGCTCGGCAAGCCCATCAAGGTTGCCGGTGCCCACACCGTTGCCATCTCGCTGTACCGCGAGATCAAGGCCGAGGTTGTCGTTCTCGTCGGCGTTACCGCCGAGGAGCTCGCTGCCGAGGCTGAGGTCGAGGAGGCCGCTGAGGTCGCCGAGGCCGAGACCGCCGAGGTCGAGACCGAGGCTGCTGCCGAGTAGCATTTGCTGCAACGCAACAATCTTGTTCTAAGAAGGGCGCTCTGGGAGACCGGGGCGCCCTTTTATTTTTTGCGCTGAGTGGGTGTCACGTCATACATGGAGATGTAGTCCCACATAAGGGACCGTTCATCCGTTTGGTTCGGTGATGATTATTAAGGCGCGCCTCGATTTAAAGCTGTGGCTGATACTATGGATGCTCGCAAGCGATATGAATGAGGATGCTCATGGCATACGACGATAGGGAGACATGGCTGACGGTCGAGGACCGCGGCTCCAAGTTGGGTCTCCCCCAAAACCAAGATGCAGAGGCCAACGTACTGGCCGCCATGCTGCTATCGCCCGAGGTGGTCGAAGAAGCCCAGGTCGAACTGCAGCCCGACGATTTCTACCGGCCCATTCATAAGACCATCTATACCGCGATGGTCGATATGTACAACAGTCGCATCCCCATCGACTCCATCTCGCTGATCGATTACCTGCGAAGCATCAACAAGCTCGATGCCGTGGGCGGCGAGGCGTACATTTTGGAGCTGATGGGTCAGACCCTGTCGCTCGTCAACTGGCAGCACCATGCCGCCATCGTTCGTCGCGACTCGATGCTGCGTGAGCTGATTGGCGCTACCAACGAGATTAACGCGCTGGCCTATAACGCCCCCACCGATACCAAAGAGGTCGTTGAGCTGGCCGAGAGCAAACTGCTCAAGGTTACGGCGCGCGAGGTTAAGTCGAGCTACAAGACACTGACCGAGTTTATGGTCGAGGCCTATAACGAGGCCGAGGAAGTGTGCCAGGCCGGTGGCCAGGCAGCGGGCGTTCCCACGGGCTTCCCGTCACTCGACCGCATGCTTATGGGCTTCCGTGAGGGCCAGCTCATCATTATCGGCGCCCGCCCCGCCGTGGGTAAGACCTCGTTCGCTCTAAACCTGGCGCTCAATGCCGCCGCTGCGGGCTACACCGTCGGCTTTTTCTCGCTGGAGATGTCGGGCAAGGAAATTGCCCAGCGCCTGATTTGCGCCTATGCCATGATTTCGATCAGTGATTTTCGCATGGGTCGCATTAGCCCCGAGCAGTGGGCCAATATCAATGAGGCCACGCAGACCTTGTCCAAGCTCGATATTCTGATTGACGATACGCCCGGCACCACGGTGACCGAGATTCGCGCCAAGAGCCGCCGCATGCTCCACAACAAGGAGAAGGCCATCATTATCTTGGACTACCTGCAGCTGGTGAGTCCTCCGCCGGGACGCCGTTCCGAGAGTCGCACCGTCGAGGTCTCCGAGATGTCTCGTGGCTTAAAGATTATGGCCAAGGAACTCAAGATTCCGCTGATCGCGCTGTCTCAGCTGTCGCGTCAGGTCGAATCCCGTACCGGCAAGCGCCCGCAGCTTTCCGACCTGCGCGAATCGGGCTCCATCGAGCAGGACGCCGATATCGTCATGTTCCTGGACCGTTCCGCCGACGAGGCTGAGGCCTCGCGCGACGACCGACCCGACGAGGGCGTCACGCGTATTGTCGTGGCCAAGAACCGTTCGGGCCCGATCGGCGACGTCGACCTGATGTTCCTGCCGGCATCTACCAAGTTCTATGAGCTTGATGGGGTACATACCGAGGAGTAGGACAGGCGCCCGTTGCACGGGTATACTGGGGATGTTTTGTGCTTCTGCCCGCCGTGTGGCGCGCAGACAGTCCATGTATGTAAGGAGTAAACATGCCGTCAACCGTTTTGGTCGGTGCCCAGTGGGGCGATGAGGGCAAGGGTAAGATCTGCGACCTGATCGCCGGCGACTTCGATGCCGTCGTGCGCTATTCGGGCGGCAACAACGCCGGGCACACCATCGTTGTCAACGGCAAGAAGTACGGCCTGCACCAGGTTCCCTCCGGCATCATGTACGCCGACCACGTGTCGGTGATTGGCAACGGCTGCGTCGTCAACCCCAAGGTTGTCCTTGAGGAGATCGACATGTTCGAGGCCGATGGCATCACCACCAAGAACCTCAAGATCAGCGGCAACGCACACGTGATCATGCCGTATCACGTCGACCTGGACGGCGCCTTTGAGCAGAAGCTCGGCAAGAAGAGCATCGGTACCACCAAGCGCGGCATTGGCCCGTGCTATCAGGACAAGATGGCTCGTATTGGCCTTCGTATGCAGGACATGCTGGACGAGGAGCTCTTCCGCGACAAGCTGGAAACCGCTCTTGCCCGCGTGAATCCCGAGCTCGAGTTGCTTTACGGCCTGCCCACCTACACCGTGGACCAGATCTGTGAAGAGTACCTGCCCATGGCCGAGCGCCTGCGCCCGTACATCACCGAGACGAGCCTGCTGCTCAACAACATGATCGATGAGGGCAAGACCCTGCTCTTTGAGGGCGCCCAGGCAACATTGCTCGATATCGACCATGGCACCTATCCGTTTGTCACGTCTTCCAACTGCACCGCCGGCGGCGCGATCACCGGTTCTGGTGTTGGCATGAAAAACGTCGATCGCGTGCTGGGCGTCATGAAGGCCTACATCACCCGCGTCGGCGCAGGCCCCATGCCCACCGAGCTTTCCTACGAGTCCGAGGCCGGCCATACGCTGACCGAGGAGGGCTATGAGTACGGCGTGACCACCGGTCGCCGTCGTCGCTGCGGCTGGTTTGACGGTCCCATAGCCAACTACGCCTCGCGCGTCAACGGTCTTACCGACATCGCCCTGACCAAGCTCGACGTGCTTTCGGTCTTCGACACCATTAAGGTGTGCGTGGCCTATGACGTCGATGGCGAGCGCTACACCAGCGTGCCCGAGCACCAGGTGCGCTTTGAGCATGCCAAGCCCATCTACGAGGAGCTTCCCGGCTGGAAGTGCGATATTACCGGCTGCCGCAGCTTTGAGGAGCTGCCGCAGGAGGCTCAGGACTACGTGGCATTTGTCGAGGATCTGGCGCACACGCGCGTGACGTTTGTCGGTGTTGGCGCCGGTCGCGAGCAGATCATCAACCGATTCTGGAAGTAATCGGCGTTATTTGGTTATTGCGATATACCCCTTCGCAGCCCGGACGGGCGGCCGAGGGGTATATTTGCTTGTAATGGGCCCGCATGGTTGACGGGCCGTTAATCCATAGAGGAGGCACCCTTGAAGGCGGACACTCAAACCATCGACATCCTGTTGTTGGGCAGCGGCGGCCGCGAGCATGCTTTGGCAGCCAAGCTCGCGGCATCACCGCGCGCCGGCAAGCTCTACATCGCCCCGGGCAACGGCGGCACCGCGAGCTGCGGCGAGAACGTGGTTCTCGACGATTGCGATCCTGCTGCCGTGGCGGCGTTTGCACAGAGCCACGGATGCGGACTCGTGGTGATTGGCCCCGAGGCTCCGCTCGTGGCGGGCGTGGCCGACGCCGTGCGCGCGGCGGGTATTCCCTGCTTTGGCCCGGGTGCCGAGGGCGCTCAGATGGAGGGCTCTAAGCTGTTCTCCAAGCAGCTCATGGAGCGCGCGGGCATTCCGACGGCCGCCTACGGCTCGTTTACCGACGAGGCTTCGGCTCTCGCCTATGTGCGCGAGCAGGGCGCTCCGCTGGTCGTGAAGGCCGACGGTCTTGCCGCGGGCAAGGGCGTTATTGTGGCAACCGAGCTTTCGCAGGCCGAAGAGGCCGTGCGCGAGTGCTTTGGCGGCACCTTTGGCGACGCCGGCAACACCGTGGTTATCGAGGAGATGCTCGTTGGCCCCGAGTGCTCGCTGCTGGCCTTTACCGACGGCAAGACCGTGCGCCCCATGGCCACCTCGCAGGACCACAAGCGCGCGCTTGAGGGCGACCTTGGTCCCAACACGGGCGGCATGGGCGTCTACAGCCCGGTGCCCATCGTGACCGACGAGGAGCATGCTACCATGGTGAAGGTCATGGAGCAGACCGTGGCCGAGCTCGCCGCCGAGGGCATCGATTACCGTGGCTGCCTGTACGGCGGCTTTATGCTTACCCCCGCCGGCCCCAAGGTGCTGGAGTTTAACGCCCGCTTTGGCGACCCCGAGACGCAGGTCGTGCTGCCGCGCCTTAAGAACGACCTGGTCGAGGTCATGCTTGCCTGCGCTAACTGCGAGCTCGACCAGATTGAGCTCGATTGGCGTGACGAGTGGGCGGTGGCCGTTGTCCTGACGAGCGCGGGCTATCCCGGCAGTTACGAGAAGGGCAAGGTCATCACCGGCATCGAGGATGCCGAGGCCATGGAGAACGTGACCGTGTATCACGCCGGCACCGCCGTGGTGGACGGCCAGCTCGTGACCAACGGCGGCCGCGTGCTCGCCGTGACCGCGCTGGGCGACACGTTCGAGAACGCTCGCAACCTTGCCTACGAGGCTTGCGAGAAGATCGATTTTGAGGGCAAGACCCTGCGTCACGACATTGGCCTGCGCGCGCTGCGCGGCCGCGACGCCTGGGATGCCTAAAATCCGAGAGGAATGAGACGGATGGACGAGAAGAACGAAGAGCTCGTGGACGCGCAAATCGTCGAAGAGGACAGCCGCATGTATGGGCACGCCGAGGGCGAGCCTGGTGGCGAGGTCGCTGACGAGCCGGCGCTGGTGCTGGGCGACGACGACCCGCACGATGCCGAGCTGCACGAGAAGATTCTTTCGGAGGAGTGCGCCTGGAAGGGCAAGATCCTCGACGTCCACCGTCTTGAGGTTGAGCTGCCCAACGGTCACCGCAGCGCCCGCGATATCGTTCGCCATCCGGGTGCGGCGGCCGTTGTGGCGCTGACCGAGAGCGGCAAGATCGTACTGGTGCGTCAGTACCGCACCGCCATCGACCGCGTGACGGTCGAGATTCCCGCCGGCAAGCTCGACCCAGGCGAGGACCCGCTCGATTGTGCCAGGCGCGAGCTGCATGAGGAGACGGGCTTTAAGGCCGGGCGCATTCGCTTTTTAACGTCTATTGTCACGACCTGCGGTTTTTGCGACGAGATTATTCACATCTACCTGGCCACCAAGCTCGAGTTCGATGCGCCCAACCCCGACGATGACGAGTTTGTCAACGTTGACCTGGTGCCGCTGCACGAGCTGATCGATGCCGTGCTCGACGGCAAGATCGAGGATGCCAAGACCGTCGTGGGCGCACTTGCCTGCGACAGCATCGCGCACCGCCTTGGTGGTTCTGAGCTGTAACGAGTGGGGATAGCCCTGGGACAAGTACTACTGATTGCTTTGTCCCAGGGTCTTACGTTGCTGATATTTCTTTGAGGATCACATGCTGAAGCGTTTTATGTCTTACTACAAGCCCCAGATGGGGCTTTTTGTTGCCGATACCATTTGCGCCCTGGTGCTCGCCGCCATTGACCTGGCGTTTCCCATTATCCTGCGCAATCTGTGCGGCGGGCTGTTTACCCAGGGCCAGACTGCCATTATGCAGGCGCTCGGTATGATCGCGGTGGGACTGGTGCTGATGTATGCCACCCGCTGCGCCTGCCGCTACTTTGTGAGCTATTGGGGCCACGTGATGGGCGCGCGCATGGAGTCCAAGATGCGTGAGGACTTGTTCGATCAGTACGAGCGTTTTAGCTTTGCGTACTTTGATCGCAACAGCTCGGGTGACATGATGAGCCGCGTGGTCAACGACCTGTTCGATATCTGCGAGGCGGCGCACCACGTGCCCGAATGGATCATTATTTGCGGTATCGAGATCATTGGCTCGTTTGTGATTCTGTTTACCATTGCGCCGGTGCTCGCGCTCGCCATGGCCGTGGTGACGGCGGTGTTCGCGGTCATTATGTTTTGGCAGAATATGCGCATGCGCGAGGTCTTTAGCGATAACCGCAAAAAGATCAGCGGCATCAATGCGCAGCTGCAGGATTCGCTGGCGGGCATGCGTGTGGTCAAAAGCTTTGCCAATGAGCAGACCGAACGCTCTAAGTTCCGTGCCTCTAACGATCGCTACCTTTCGTCCAAGGAAAACATGTATCACGCCATGGGCGTCTACACCGCGACGTATGGTCTGCTCTCGGGCGTGCTCTATGTAATCGTGGTGCTGCTGGGCGGTTGGCTCGTTGCCCAAGGCCAGCTGCAGGCGGTCGATATGGCAACCTTCGCGCTCTACATTTCGCTGTTCTGCACGCCGCTTGAGACGCTCGTCAATTCGGCCGAGACGTATCAGAAAGCCATCGCCGGCTTTAAGCGCATGGACGAGGTGCTCTCGACTGTCCCCGATATTCAGGATAAGCCGGGTGCTGCGGATCTGCAGGTGACGGCCGGCGCTGTTGAGTATCGCGACGTGTGCTTTAGCTACGAGGATGTCGAGCTGGGCGCGGGCGACGGGACGCGTCCCGTTATCGACCATATGGATCTGTCCATTAAGCCCGGTCAAACCATCGCTTTGGTTGGTCCCTCGGGCGGCGGCAAATCAACGACTTGTTCGCTGTTGCCGCGCTTTTACGACGTTGCCGCCGGCTCCATTAGCATTGACGGCCAGGATGTGCGCGACGTGACGCAGCGTAGCCTGCGCCGATCCATCGGCCTGGTGCAGCAAGATGTCTATCTGTTCGACGGAACGATTGGCGAGAACATCGCCTATGGCAAGCCGGGCGCCACGGCAGAAGAAATCGCCGAGGCGGCCCATCGCGCCAACATCGATGCTTTTATCGAGTCGCTTCCGCAGGGCTATGACACCGTGGTGGGCGAGCGCGGCAGCCGTCTTTCTGGTGGTCAAAAGCAGCGGGTCGCCATCGCGCGCGTGTTTCTCAAAAATCCCAAGATCCTTATTTTGGATGAGGCGACCAGTGCTCTGGATAACGAGAGCGAGGAGGCGGTGCAGGAGTCGCTCGAGCGCTTGGCGCGCGGCCGCACCACGATCATCATCGCTCACCGTCTCTCGACCATCAAGCATGCCGACGAGATTGCGACCGTTGAGCATGGTCGCGTTGTGGAACGTGGCACGCACGAGGAGCTTCTCGCCCGTGGCGGCACTTATGCCCGTTACTATCGAATGCAGTTCGAAGGTGCGCGTGCGCACGAGCTCGACTGATTGATATGACAGGAAGGTTATGGCTGATAAGAACCATCTGACTCCGGAAGAAGTGACGGAGTTATTCTCCGAAATCGATGCATCCGGCGTCTTGGATCCTACACTCGCCAAAAAGCGTACCGAGCGCATGCGCGAGAAAGAGTCTGCCGTCAAACGCGGTGACAAGGCGACACTGGCGCGGCTGCGCAGCGAGGATCGCGCGAGCCAGGCAAAACATATCGACCCGCTGTCCGAGGACGATCCTTCGGGTTCGCAGGTGAGCCATACCATTACGAAAACTGCCATGGCCGTGGTTATCGGCATCCTGGTGCTGATTGTGGGCATGCAGATCGGCTACGGCGTGATGCGACGCCTGAACACCGCGAACCTCTCCGAGAGCGTTTCGGTGGATACCGTCTCGACCGCGCTCAAAGGTGGACTTGAATGGGGCAACGGCTTTACGCAGTTCCCGCTCGATTTTACCGTCGACGAGGCCGACGAGGGTACGGGCACGGTTGAGGTGACGGTGCTGGACACGTCTTCCGCCAATGAACTCGAGTTGCTGTCCAACGGTCAGATTCAGGCGGCGGCGCTCGCAACCAATGCCCTGCTCAACGACAAGATTGACCGTGTGGTGTATAACGTCCACGCCTATATCGACGAGGACAGCAGGATTCAGCATGATTCCTTCTTTGGCATGTTTCCCGCCCAGGGCCACCAGAGTGCCATCATGACGTTCGTCTGGACCAAGAGCTCTTCCAACGCCACCAATATCGACTGGAAGATGCGTATCGTGAGCATGGATGACACCATTGCCGAGCGTATTCAGAAACAGGTGAACTCGGTATCGTCGCTCATCGAGGACCCGGCGGTGAGCCAGACTAAGATTGACGAGGAAAAGGCCGAACGTGACCTGGAGCACCGCCTGCACGGCCGCGAGATTTTCCGTGGCGGCAAGCTTGGCCGCACCCCGTCCGAATTACTTGAGCAGGACAAGCAAAAGTAGTCCGCAGCCACATAGAATGATGACATCCCGCGTGAGCCGCAAGCCCACGCGGGACGATTTTTCTGGGACGGGGATTAAAAAATTATTCTGTCATGTATGCGGTTGGCGAGTAGTCAATTTGGGACGGGGCCATTTTAGCTACCCCGGCTGGTGGCACGACGGTTAGGTTGATTGACGGACGGGGCAGCTAAAATAGCCCCGTCCCAAATTGACTATTCAGCGACAAAGCTCTGCTTTCAGAATGATTTTTTAATCCCCGTCCCAGAAAAATCATTATGCATAAGAAGTCATAATTATCATTTTGTAAACAATTCTATGTAATTAACGCCATAAGTCATGCTTACGGTTAGAATACCGCGAGGCCTAACTACACACCTTTAAGCCGGTCCCGAGAGACCGGGAAGGAGAACTATGGCGAACAACCATATTGCGGGCGCTGCCGCCCGCACCATCGCGCCCAGCGAACTGTGCCAGCGCATGCTGGCCAAAACCAGCAAGGGTGCTTGCGGTCCCTGCATCCTGTACCTTGAGGATGGGACCATTTTTTATGGCCGTGCATGTGGTGCCGAGGGCACCGCGACCGGCGAAGTCTGCTTCAATACCTCACTCGAGGGTTACTTTGAGGTTATGACCGACCCGAGCTATGCTGGCCAGATCGTTACCATGACCTATCCGCAGATTGGCAACTATGGCATCGATGAGACCGATGTTCAGTCCGCCTTCCCCGGCGATGACGTACGCCCTGCGAGTGCTCCCGCCATGCGCGGCATGATCGTGCGCGACATGTGTGCCACGCCTTCTAACTGGCGCTCGGCCGTCAGCGTGCCGGAGTACCTGCGCGCACACGGCATCGTCGCTATCGAGGGCGTCGACACCCGAGCCCTGGTGCGCCACCTGCGCGACAATGGCTCCAAGATGGGCATTATCTCGACCGAGGTCCTCGACATCGACGAGCTTGCCGAGCGCTTGGCCTCTGCTCCCACGCTGGTGGGGGAGAACCTGGTCAAGACCGTGAGCTGCCCTGCGCCCCATCCGTTCGCCGGAAGCGATCTGCCTGCCGAGCATGGCTTTGCGCTTGCGGCCCCCGCTCCCGCCCGCCACAACGTGGTCGCGTACGACTGCGGTGTCAAGCGTGGCATCCTGGAGGGTCTGGTCCGTGCTGGCTGCGACCTTACCGTCGTGCCGTGGGATACACCCGCGCGTCAGGTACTCGACATGAATCCCGATGGCGTCTTTTTGTCCAACGGTCCCGGCGACCCCGATGCCGTGGTAGAGACCTACGAGCAGGTGCAGCAGCTGATCGGCAAGGTGCCCGTCTTTGGCATTTGCCTGGGTCACCAGATGATCAGCTTGGCATGCGGTGCCCAGATGGAAAAGCTCAAATTCGGTCACCGTGGCGGTAACCAGCCGGTTATGAATCTGGTCAGCCGCCGCGTGGAAATTACCGCGCAAAACCATGGCTTTGGCCTGCTGTTCCCCAGCTTGGGCAAGCTTGTCCCCGAACTTTCGGGCGGCGAGACCGAGCATGCGGCCGACGGCGATCTGCGCGTCTGGGTGCGCCGTGGTATCGCGCCCGTCGTGATGAACGAGCGCTTTGGCCGCATTCGCCTGACGCACGTGAACCTCAACGACGGCACCGCCGAGGGCATTCAGCTGCTCGATGCCCCGTGCTTCTCGGTCCAGTACCACCCCGAGGCCTCGCCCGGCCCCACCGATGCCCACTATCTCTTTACCGCCTTTACGCGACTCATGGACGGCGAGGAGAACTACCTGGACATCGACACCGCGAAGGACCGCCTGCAGGGCTGGAACTTTGCCGACGAGGGTTCCGCCACGACCGAGACCGAGGAGAACTAACATGCCTAAACGTACTGACATCAAGCGCATCCTCGTCATTGGCTCGGGCCCCATCGTCATTGGCCAGGCCTGCGAGTTCGATTACTCCGGCGCCCAGGCCTGCAAGGTGCTCAAGGAGGATGGCTTTGAGGTCATCCTGGTCAACTCCAACCCGGCGACTATCATGACCGACCCGGGCCTGGCCGACCGCACCTATGTCGAGCCCATCACCGCCGAATTTATCGAGCGCGTGATCAAGAAGGAGCGCCCGGACGCGCTGCTGCCCACGCTGGGCGGCCAGACCGGTCTGAACGCCGCCGTCGAGCTGGCAAAGGACGGTACGCTCGACCAGTACGGCGTCGAGATGATCGGCTGCGACCTTGCCGCCATCGAGCGCGGCGAGGACCGCAAGCTCTTTAACGAGGCCATGGCCGAGATCGGCCTGGAGGTCGCGCGCTCGGGCTATGCCTACAGCGTGGCCGACGCCGAGGCCATCGCCGAGCGCGTGGGATATCCCTGCGTGCTGCGCCCGAGCTTTACCCTGGGCGGCGCCGGCGGCGGCATCGCGCACACCCACGAGGAGCTCGTCTCCATCGTGAGCCAGGGCCTTGAGCTCTCGCCCGCCCACGAGGTGCTGGTCGAGGAGTCCATCGAGGGTTGGAAAGAGTACGAGATGGAGGTCATGCGCGACCACGCCGGCAACGGCATCATCGTGTGCTCCATCGAGAACCTCGACCCCATGGGCGTGCATACCGGCGACTCCATCACCGTGGCGCCGGCGCAGACCCTCTCCGACCTTGAGTATCAGCGCATGCGTGTCGCCTCGCTCGCCATTCTGGAGAAGATCGGCGTCGAGACCGGTGGCTCCAACGTGCAGTTTGCCGTGAACCCGCAGACCGGTCGCCTGATCGTCATCGAGATGAACCCGCGCGTGAGCCGTTCGTCCGCACTGGCCTCCAAGGCCACGGGCTTCCCCATCGCCAAGGCCGCCGCTCGCCTGGCCGTGGGCTACACGCTCGACGAGATCGTCAACGACATCACCAAAGCAACGCCTGCCTGCTTTGAGCCCACGATCGACTACTGTGTGGTCAAGGTGCCGCGCTTTGCCTTTGAGAAGTTCAAGGGTACCGACCCCACGCTCACAACGCGCATGAAAGCCGTGGGCGAGATCATGGCGATCGGCCGCACCTTTGAGGAGGCCTTTGGCAAGGCCATGCGCTCGCTGGAGGACGGGCATCAGGGCATTTGCGCTGGTGGCAAGGAAGGTGCCGATAAGCTGAGCGACGACGAGCTCGCTCAGGCCGTGGGCACCCCGACTGAGCACCGCATCTTCTTTGTGGTCGAGGCCCTGCGTCGTGGCTGGGATGTCGCGCGCATCCATGCCATCTGCGGCATCGATCCGTGGTATCTCAACCGTATCAACGATATGGTGCAGGTCCAGGAGAGCATTCGCGGCCTGCGCGTGGAGGACATCGACGCAGACGCGATGCGCCTGCTCAAGCAGTATGGCACGAGCGATGCCGAGATTGCCGCGCTGACCGGCTCGGACGAGCGCTTTGTTCGCGCTTACCGTAAGGGCCTGGGCGTGGTTCCCAGCATGAAGACGGTCGACACCTGCGCTGCTGAGTTCTCGAGTGCCACGGAGTATCACTACAAGACCTACGAAAACATCTACCGCACGAGCCCGGTCGCCAAGAAGTGCGTTGCCCCCGACGAGACCACGCCGGCAGATAAGCCCAAGGCGATGATTCTGGGTGCCGGCCCCAACCGTATCGGCCAGGGTATCGAGTTTGACTACTGCTGCGTGCACGCGAGCTATGCGCTGGCGGCCCGTGGCTTCGAGACCATCATGGTCAACTGCAACCCCGAGACCGTCTCGACCGACTACGACACGTCCGATCGTCTGTACTTTGAGCCGCTCACCTACGAGGACGTCATGGACGTTATCGATGTTGAGCGCCCCGACGGCGTCGTGGTGACGCTCGGCGGCCAGACCCCGCTTAAGCTGGCGCGCATGCTCGAGGAGAGCGGCGTGAACATCATGGGTACCAAGCCCGATGCCATCGATTTTGCCGAGGACCGCGAGCGCTTTGCCGCCCTGCTCGACAAGCTGGGCATTATGTACCCGCCGGCGGGTCAGGCCACCTCGTTTGAGGAGGCCGAGGCCGTGGCCGCGCATATCGGCTACCCGCTGCTGGTTCGTCCGAGCTATGTGTTGGGCGGCCGCGGCATGATGATCGCCTACGATGCCGAGCATCTGCACGATTACATGGCCGAGGCTGCGCGCATTAGCCCCGACTACCCGGTGTACCTCGACCGCTTCCTGGAGGGCGCGATCGAGTCCGATGTCGATGCCCTGTGCGACGGCGAGGAGGTCTACATCGGCGGTATTCTGGAGCATATCGAGGAGGCCGGTATCCACTCCGGTGACTCCGCGACTTGCATTCCGCCGTTTAGCTTTAGCGAGAGTCTGCAGGCGAAGCTCCGCGAGACCACGCGCCGCATCGCGATGGCGCTGGGAGTTCGCGGCCTGGTCAATGTGCAGTATGCCATCAAGGGCGAGACCGTCTACGTGATCGAGGCCAACCCGCGTGCCAGCCGTACCGTGCCGTTTATCTCCAAGGCCACCGGCGTGCCGTTGGCCAAGTGCGCGGCGCGCATCATGGCGGGCGATTCCATCGCGAGCCTGGGCCTGCCGAGCGACGAGCGCCAGCTGGACTGCTTCTGCATGAAGGAAGCCGTTATGCCCTGGGGCCGTTTCCCGGGAGCCGACGTTATCCTGGGGCCCGAGATGAAGTCGACGGGCGAGGTCATGGGTGTCGCCAAGAGCTATCCCGAGGCATACGCCAAGACACAGCTGGCGATTGACTACAAACTGCCTGATCCGAGCGCCGGCAAGGTGTTCATTAGCGTGTGCGATCGCGACAAGCGCCATATCCTTTCGGTCGCCCGTATCCTGCGCTATCTGGGCTTTGACATCTGCTCTACCGAGGGTACGGCGCGCGTGCTGCGTGGAGGCAACGTGACGTGCGAGGTCGTGGAAAAGATCAGCGGCCCGCACGACGGCGAACGTCCCAACATCGGTGACCTTATCGCCGATGGCAAGATCGCGGTGATCATCAATACGCCGTACGGCCCGGGCTCGCGCGGCGACGGCTATCTGTTGCGCACCGAGGCGGTGCGCCGCGGCGTGACCTGCGTGACGGCGATGTCTGCCGCCAACACCTACGTGAGTGCTATCGAGGCGGTGCGCGAGGACCAGCAGGGCCACGGCAGCGCCAACGACATGGGCATGGACGTCATCGCCCTGCAGGACCTGCCGCAGTACACGGTGTAATGTGACCTGGTCGGCCGGGGCGGCAGCCGGACACTTTCTCTCGGAAACTGGGCTTCGCGAAGTTTTCCGAGAGAAAGGTCCGCCTCCCGCCCCGGCCTGCGGTGACTTTGCTGCACCGTGTGCTGTCGAAGGGACTTTGCGCGATGACTAGGGTTGAGAAATAAAGTGAGCGTGGGATCTGCCGTTCGAATGAACGGCAGATCCCACGTTAATATTTCAGCCAACGTACGTCATGGCAATCCCCGGTAGGTCGAAGGTGCTCTGCGGCGGCCCGGTGTTTTCATCTGAGCGACTTTGCGCAGCAACCGGAGTGAAGATGAAAACACCGGGCCGCCGCAGAGCACCAACAGACCGCAGGGACGGGAGCAGCTATACTACTCTCAGTAGTTAAGGGTCGCGGATTGGCCGCGTCACCGCTCTCAACAGGAGGTCTTTGTTTATGGCAGATCAAAAGCCGGTTGTCGGGATCATCATGGGTTCCAAGTCCGATCTGGGCGTTATGGAAGGCTGCACCGCCGAGCTCGAGGCGCTCGGTGTGCCCTATGAGCTCGTGATTGCCAGCGCGCACCGTACGCCGGCGAAGGTCCACGAGTGGGCTTCGACTGCCGCCGACCGTGGCATCAAGGTGATTATCGCCGCAGCCGGCAAGGCCGCGCATCTGGGCGGTGTCGTGGCTGCCTTTACGCCGCTGCCGGTTATCGGCGTGCCTATGAAGACGAGTGATCTGGGCGGCATGGATTCGCTGCTGTCGATGGTGCAGATGCCTTCGGGCGTGCCTGTGGCATGCGTTGCCATCAACGGCGCCAAGAACGCCGCCATCTACGCCACGCAGATTCTGGGTGCTTGCGATCCCGAGTATCGCGCAATTATCGAGAAGATGAAGCAGGAGATGGCTGACGCCTAAGCGGCTTGCCGTTCCGTTGTAATCATAGGGAGAGTTATGTCCGACTATCAGGGAAAACGTTTCTCGGCTTCTCAGATCCCCGATCCATCCAAGTCGGGATCGGCCCGCTCCATGCAGCAGGGTCGGGCATCCTCTCCTCAACAGGCTCGTGCGCCGCGCCCCGTAACGCCGACGTCCCATCGCCGTCAGGATACGCCGGCTGCGTATCGTCCCTCGTCTTATAGCGCAGCTAAGAAGCCACCCCGGTCTTCATCGCATGCCGCGCTGTCGAATTACACCGAACCGCCGCGCAAAAAGCGCAGTTCCGTTTTTCCCATCCTGCTCATCATTATCGGTGTCGGTCTGATCGTTGCCGCTGCCGCCATCTTTATCAATGCACAGATTGGCTACAAGCAGGCGAGCGATTCGTACCAAAAGATCGAGAAGCAGTACGTGAGCGATAAGGATGCGAGCGGCGTGCCGATTGTCGATTTTGACGCTCTTGCTAAGGCAAATCCCGAGATCGTGGGATGGATTTATGTGCCGGATACCAACATCAACTATCCCGTGGTGCAGGCCAAGGACAACTCTAAATACCTCAACACGCTGTTTGACGGTACGTCCAATGCATCGGGTGCGATTTTCTTGGACTTCGAAGATGTCGCGCCGGGCATGGTGGACCAGCAGACGACAATCTACGGCCACCATATGAACGACGGATCGATGTTTAATGTGATCTCGGACACCACCGACCAGGCGACGTTCGACAGCATCGAGTACGTGTACTACATCACGCGCGATGGCACGTATAAGCTGAGACCGCTGGCGACCAAGGTGGTTGAGGATACGTACTCCAAGGCGCGCGCGACCAACTTTGAGGGCGACGACGGGCTGACGAATTATCTGTCCGAGATGCTTGACGGTGCCTCTGCCGTGGCGAGCGATGCCACCGATCGTGCCGCTTCGGCAACCAAGGTCGTAACACTTGTGACCTGCCGCTCACTGTCATTTAGCAATACGCGCGCCGTCATGGTACTCACGCCGGTCGAGGAATAAGTGGTTCGAGAGTAGCTAATTTGGGACGGGGCTCTTTTAGCTACCCCGGATATGCAGAATGATTTTGCTGGGTTAGGTGACGGGGGTAGCTAAAAGAGCCCCGTCCCAAATTAGCTACTCGACGACGGAAAAAAAGGGGAAGCGATGCTTGAAAGTGGCAAATTGATGCCTTCGGTCGATGCGTGGCTGCGCGAAGCCAAGGCCGACGCTTCGGCGCCGGCGTGTGGCATGTACCTGACGCACAATGGCGTGGTGCGTGCGACACCCAAGTCCGAGGCGCGCGGTGTCGAGACCGATGGCGTGGCGCCGGGCCACAAGGTGGGCGGCGTGGTGTTTGGCTACGACGCCAGCAAGGTGCAGGCTGCCATCGAGGCGACGCGCGCGATGCCCGGCATCGGCTATGTGCGCGTATGGCTGGCGAGCGGCGAGCTTGCCGTGGGCGACGATATCATGCTCGTGCTCATTGGCGGAGACATTCGCCCGCATGTGGTCGATGCCCTGCAGGCGCTCGTCGGCACTATCAAGAACGAGTGCGTGAGCGAGGTCGAGCGCGAAGCGTAACACCTAGCCGGCAACCCGTGTACGTCTGTAGCAAAAGCCCGCTGGCAGTTCATGTAGATCTGCCAGCGGGCTTTGGTGTGTTGGGGCTGTTTTGTGCCGGCGCTCGCTACACGCGCGTGGCGTCCTTGGGGCTCATGGTCATGCTCTGGAAGCGATTTTCCATATACTCGTTATCGAAGTACTTTCCGTAGAACTGCGCAACGGGAATATCGCTGGCCGTGCCGTTGACACGCTGGTACCAGTAGTCGAGCGATTGCAGCGTCATGACGCCGTCGACCAGCATGATGATGGTAAAGATGACGGTGGCTGAGTAGCGACTCTTCCAGGGAATCATGTTAATGAGCTTGAGCAATCTGGGCAGCAGTAGCTTGATCCAGATGAGTCCGCCCAGACCCCACAGGCAGGCGAAGCCCGTGCAGGTGCGACCGCCCGTAAGCACGGCGAGCGGATCGGGCATGCCAAAGAGCTTCATATGCGAGTAGTTCCACGAGACCACACCGAACGAGGTCTGCATAAACCAGCCCACAAAGACCTCAAAGCTTGCACCAAGCAGGGCGCTCACCAAAAAGATAATGATGGGGTTCTTTTTGTAGAAGCGGTTGAGCACCATGGTCATGAGTACGGCGCCAAATCCGTAGATGGGGCTGAAGGGGCCAAATAGCATGCCGGCGCGGTTCTGGTAGACGCCTGGATCGTCGACCGTCATGTGCCAGATGTCCTCCAGGATCAGGCCGAGCACGCAGCAGACAAAGAATACCCAAAACAGGTTGAAGTAGTTGAGCTTAATGTAGCCCTCGCCGGTCTCATCGCGGCCGAGCATGCCCTCGGCGGCGGCGTCGCGATCGAGCATCTCCTGCAAGCGGCGCTGCAGTTCGCGCTCCTGACGAAGCGTGGGGTCAACAGTGGCCGAAAGCGCGACGAGGATGCCGAGCTGGATGGCGGGGCGCAGCAAGAACGGCCCGATACCCTGGAGCATCACGTCGACCAAAAGCTCAACGACGGTAAGTGCGATAAGGATATAGGACAGGCGCGCGGCGTTGCGGCGCTGGTTCTTGATGAGGTCCAGGCCAAAGATGATCAAGATGACCGCGCTCGCCGCCGAGAGCATGATGCCGGCGACGATAAGGCCGACCGCGACGAGCGTGTTGTCGCCGAGCTTGGCGGCGGCGTTGCCGTTGATGAGCGCGGTGATGACCTGCCACATAAAGGCGCCGACCGAAGGGAGCGTGCCTACGCCGGACAGGATGCACAGGACGGCGTACACCTTAATGATGAGGGGAATCTTCTTGACCTCCGTGGCGCTGGGGACGCTGGGGTCGAGTTCGTTTCGATCCATACGGAACCTTTCTCGTTTTGTTGTAGGTTACAAGGATACGCCGTCGACCTCTTAAAGACAGGACGAATGGCCCAATTGCAGCAATGTAAGCCCTAACGGTGGGCGAGACGCGTCGCGACGGAAACATACGGGACCGTTGGCCCCGAGGGCGGGTTGCCCAATAAAATGTTTGGTCGCAAAACGGATAATAAGCTCGGTGGGCTTTTAAAAACCGCTGTTCATGCGCTGGGGAGCTTGTCTTGCCGTGCGTATAATAAGGCAGGTAACGCCAAATAACGAGGCTCTGAGGGGATGCCATGTCTCAAGAAACCATCCGCGCGGCCGAGCGTGCCACGGGACAGGTGACGACCATGTCGACGTACGATCCGGACTCCGACCAGCTGCATGAGGAATGCGGCGTTTTTGGTGTGTGGGCGCCCGATCGCGACGTGGCTCGACTGACGTACTTTGGTCTGCGTGCGCTGCAGCATCGCGGCCAGGAATCGGCGGGAATCGCCGTGGGCGACGGCGGCACGGTTATGGTTCGTAAAGACCTGGGACTGCTCGACCGTGTGTTCTCCAACGCCGACCTATCGACGCTCTCCGGCCAGTTGGCCGTGGGTCACGTGCGCTACGGCACTGCCGGCGCCAAGAGCTGGGAAGCCTCGCAGCCACATCTTTCGACCATTAATAGCGTCATCATCGCACTTGCGCACAACGGCACCCTCGTCAACACCGACGAGCTGCGCCGTCAGCTCATCGAGCTGGGCGTGCCGTTCCTCTCCAATTCGGATTCCGAGGTCGCGACCAAGCTCATCGGCTACTTTACGCAGCGCACAGGCCATTTGCGCGAGGGCATTCGCAAGACGATGGAACTCGTGCGCGGTGGCTATGCCATGACGCTCATCAACGAGCAGGCGCTCTATGCTTTCCGCGACCCGCACGGCATTCGTCCGCTGGTGCTGGGCAAGCTTGTGGACGAGGGCTTGGACCAGGCCGACGCCGCATCCGTTTCGCGGCTGCCGTCGCAAGACGACGCCGCGACGGTCGACGCTGCCGCTCATGTCACGCGCGCTGGCGGCTGGGTCGTTGCCTCCGAGACATGTGCACTCGATATCGTGGGCGCCGAGTATGTCCGTGATGTCCGTCCCGGCGAGATCTTGCGCATCAGTGCCGAGGGCTTGGTGTCCGAGCAAGGCGTGCCCGCTGCCGAAGAGCCCGCCAACTGTATCTTTGAGCAGGTCTACTTTGCCCGTCCCGATTCCATCATGAATGGCAAGAGCGTTTACGCCTGCCGCTATGACATGGGTCGCCAGCTGGCACACGAGGAACCCGTCGAGGCCGACCTGGTCATTGGCGTGCCCGACTCCGGTCTGCCGCCTGCGGAGGGCTATTCGCACGAGAGCGGCATTCCCTTTGGCGAGGGCCTCATCAAGAACCGCTATGTGGGCCGTACGTTTATCGAACCTACGCAGGAGCTGCGCGCCATGGGCGTGCGTATGAAGCTCAACCCGCTGCGCGATAACATCGAGGGCAAGCGCCTGGTCGTCATCGACGACTCCATCGTTCGCGGCACCACCATGGTGCAGCTCGTCAAGATGCTGCGCAACGCCGGCGCCAAGGAGATTCACATCCGCATCAACTCGCCCGAGGTCATCTGGCCGTGCTTCTACGGCATCGATACCGACGTGCAGTCGCAGCTCATCAGCGCTAACAAGACGGTCGATGAGATCTGCGAGTACATTGGCGCCGATTCGCTGGCCTTCCTTTCGGTCGAGGGCCTGCTGAAGGTCATGCCCAAGGGCGGCTACTGCGATGCGTGCTTTACCGGCCGTTATCCCGTGGCTATTCCCGAGAGCTTTGGCCGCGACAAGTTTATGGAGGGCTTTAAGCCCCGCAACCTGGATAAGCCGCTGCACTTTGGCGACGACGCCGTGGTCGAGAAATACGATGACCGCAGCTGGGAAGAGAAGCACGGCGAGGCCTAGAACCTGCCATTTAGGGACAGGTTTATTTTGGTAGGTTTTACCTGCTGTTTTGTTGATATGACGGCGCGCACCGCTGCGGTGTGCGCCGATATGAACGCAACTATGAGCACTGTTTGGCGTCTGTGTGTCAAACGGTAGTGGGAGAGGAAGGCTCAGATGAGCGACAGCAAGCATGTGACGTATGAGGATGCCGGCGTCGATACCGCCGAGGGCGGCCGCGCCGTCGACGCTATTAAGCAAATGGTTAAGGATACCAACCGTCCCGAGGTTATCGGCGGCATCGGTGGCTTTGGCGGCCTGTTCTCGGCCGCCGCGCTTAAGGATATGGAAGACCCGATCCTGATCAGCGGTACCGACGGCGTGGGCACCAAGCTCGTCCTCGCCCAGATCATGGACCGTCACGAGACGGTGGGCCAGGACCTGGTCGCCATGTGCGTCAACGACATTTTGGCTTCGGGCGCCGAGCCGCTCTTCTTTTTGGACTATGTTGCCATCGGCCACATCGAGGCCGAGCACATGGCAAAGATCATCAAGGGCGTGGCAGACGGCTGCAAGCTCGCGGGCTGCGCGCTCGTGGGCGGCGAGATGGCCGAGCACCCGGGCGTCATGGCTCCCGCCGACTACGACCTCGCCGGCTTTACCGTGGGTGTCGTCGACCGTCCCAAGATGCTCGACCCCGCCAACGTCCGCCCCGGCGACGTGATTCTGGGCCTTCCCTCCACCGGCGTGCACTCCAACGGCTACTCGCTCGTGCGTAAAGTCATCGGCGTTGACGGCATCAAGCCGGGTACGCCCGAGGCCGCCGCTAAGGCCGAGGAGCTGAGCCGTCCGCTCGAGGAGCTCGGCGGCGCATCACTGGCAGACGCTCTGCTGGCCCCCACGCGCATCTACGTCAAGCCGATTCTTGAGCTGCTCCGCGGCGGCGCTCCGGTGCACGCCATCGCCCATATCACCGGCGGTGGCATCACCGAGAACCTTAACCGTGCGTTGGCCGACGACGTCGACGCCGTGGTCACCCGCAATGGCGCCGAGATGGGCTGGGACATTCCGCCCGTCATCACCTATGTTTCGCACCAGGCCGAGCTTACGCCCAACGAGGCATGCAAGACCTTCAACATGGGCGTCGGCCTGTGCCTGATTGTCGCTCCCGAAGATGAGGCCGCGGTAACCGATGCCCTGGTCGCGCTGGGCGAGAAACCGTTCCGCGTGGGCGAATGCGTCGAGGGCTCCGGTAAGGTCGTGTACTCCGATGAGCGCTAACGAGCAGACGGCTGCCGCCGAGGGCTTGGACTTTGTGCCCTACACCCGTCCGACCGGTACCGACACGGCCGATCCGCTCAAGATCGGCGTGCTCATCAGCGGTTCGGGCACCAACCTGCAGGCGCTCGTCGACCTGATCGCCGCCGGCAAGCTCAATGCTTCGATCGAGCTCGTGGTGTCGAGCCGTCCTTCGGCCAAGGGCCTGCAGCGTGCAGAGCGTGCGGGTATCCAGACGCTGACGCTCTCCAAGGATGTCTACGCCGACCCTATCGCCGCCGACGAGATTATTGCGCACGAGCTTCTCGAGCGCGGCTGCGAGTATGTGGTCATGGCTGGCTACATGCGCATGGTGCACACACCCCTGCTGGCGGCGTTCCCCAACCGCGTTGTCAATCTGCATCCGGCGCTGCTGCCGAGCTTTACCGGTGCGCATGCGATCGACGATGCCTTTGCGCGCGGCGTCAAGGTGACCGGTGTGACCGTGCATTTTGCCAACGAGATCTACGACAACGGCCCCATCATCGCCCAGCGCGCGCTGGCCGTTGAGGAAGGCTGGGATGTCGACACACTCGAGGAGCACATCCATGCGATCGAGCACGTGCTGTATCCCGAGGTCGTGCAGATGCTCGCTGACGGCCGCGTCCACGTGTTGGAGAGCGGCAAGGTGGCAATTGACCCGGCGCGCCATCGTGCGTAAAAGGATTCGCTTGGTTTTCATTGCAACGTTAACTATCAAAAAAGCTGATTGGGGCATATGGAATCACATGTGCCCCAATCAGCTTAATATCTCTTTGATTTTGGGCTCTGGATAACGTGACGGGCACCATTCCCATTCCAAGAAATCCGATAGGGCCTCGTCCGTGTGTGGGCGGGGCCCTTTTGCGTGGCCTTTTATGTTTGCTATACTGCTAGCAAGTAGAGAGGAGCCGCTATGGGTGCAGCAACGGTGCAGCTCAACACACGAATCGATCCTATGCTCAAGGCTGGTGGCGATGCGGTCCTGACACGCAATGGATTGGGGCCGAGCGATGCCATTCGTGCGCTTTGGGCCTATCTTGTCGAGCATCAAGCGTTGCCGGGATTTATGGTGACGGATAAGCGCGAGGCGCCCCGCGCGGAGAGCCTGGCTGAGCAGGGGTGTGGCCTAGCTTTTTCATCGCTGGGGCTAAATGCTTCGGATTTTGCGCCAGTTGGATCATCTGCGGAAGACTGGGATGCCGTACGAGATGATATGTATGACACGATGATTGTCGATATTGAGGCGAATTGTCGATGATCGAGGCAAAGCATCTCTTGGTAGATACGAACGTTTGGCTCGATTATTACCTGCAAGAGGGGGCGTTCGACGAAGCGAAGAGATTAGTTGAACTGGCCGAAGCGGGAAAGATTGACCTTCTGTACGCGCCCACGACGGCAAAGGATGTGTTCTATATCCTGCCTCGGCGTCTGGCCCGGCGGAATGCGAATGGGATTAACGTGACGTTTACCTCGGCGTCATGGGCCTGCATCGAGCACATGATGCAGGTGGCAACTGCCTCTCCGCTTTCGTTGGCAGAGTGCGAGATGGCGCGCATGCTTGGCAAGCGCATGCCGGATCTCGAAGACAACCTCATCATCGCTTCGGGTGAGACGGCAGATGTTGACTACGTGGTCACGAGCGACCGGCGCATGCTGGAGGCGATGCCCGAGGTGTGCTTGACGCCTGCCCGCGCACTCGAGATGATTGGGATCCTCGGCTAACCTTGACTGTCTGGTTTCGCTATCATATGGGGCATTGTGAACCTCATGCAACTTTGGAGGACGGTATGGCGGATAACGCCGAGATGCTATTCGCGCCTGAGCTGGTGTTTTTTGATTGGGAGTGCGCGACGCCGGATGAGGTGTTTGCGCGACTTGAGGGCGAGCTTGCTCCGCGCGGCTACATTGCGTCCGGTTGGCTCGATGCCGTCCGTACGCGCGAGGACATCTATCCCACGGGCCTCGCCATGCCGGCGGCCAATATTGCCATTCCGCATACCGATCCGGGGTTTGTGGCTAAGCCCTATATCGCGGTGATGAAGCCCTCCGCGCCCGTGACGTTCAATGCTATGGCGGGCATGGGTGCTCCCGTGCCGGCGCAGATCATCATCAATCTGGGTATTGCCGAGCCGGGCGGCCAGGTCGAGGCTCTGCAAGCGCTTATGAATATCTTTATGGATGCTGACGCCGCAGCCGACGTGCTCGGCCAGACCTCGTCCCAGGGCATGGTCGACGCCATCCGCCGCCACTTCTAGGGCCGGCATTTGGGGACTGTCCCTAACTGCCGGCAGAAAAGGAACGTCCCTAGCTGTCGGAGCTGTCCCCTTTGCACCAAAACGGTGCAGATTGACCTGTCTCCCATGCACCAGGTGTGCCGCGGGGCTGCGTTGTGACACAATGACGTTTGTTCGATTCGTGATGCGAAAGGCCAACTATGGCAAACAAGAAAAAGAACTCCGAGGCCGCGCCGACGCCCGAGCAGCAGGCCCGCGCTGCCTCCAGCTCTCGCAAGAAGCAGCGCAAGACCTATGTGTCCAAGACCGTCAAGATCGTTCTGGTGGTTATCGGCGTGCTGGCAATGCTGCTTTCCGTCTCGGCCATGGCGTGCTCCGGTTTGATGTCGCAGACCGAGAACAATAACTCGGGTTACAAACTGACCGGCGGCGTGGCTGCTACCGTCAACGGAACCAACCTCACCGAGGACACCGTAACCAAGCAGATCATGAGCATGCGCACGTCCTACGGCTACACCAAGGATGAGGATTGGGCGCAGTATCTGGTTGACAACGACCTGACGCCCAAGAAGTACCGCAAACAGCTCATCGATTCCTATACGCAGCAGATTCTGCTCCAGCAGGCGCAGAAGGAGAACGGCGTGACGGTTTCGGACGAGGAAGTAGAGAAGGCTTGGAAGGACGCCTGCAAGAGCGCGGGCGGCGCCAAGACCTTTAAGGAGACCCTTAAGACCTACGGCTATACCGAGGACACCTACAAGGACTCGCTCAAGGAGAGCCTGGCGCAGCAGAAGCTTAAGGATGCCGTTGCTCCCACCAGCAAGCCCAAGGACAGCGAGATTGTCGATTACATTAACGAGAACCTGTCTAACTACAACGATGCCCGCCGCTCGTCGAACATCCTGATCAAGGTTGATTCCGACGCTTCGGACGAGGACAAGGCCGCCGCCAAGGCCAAGGCGCAGGAGTGCCTGGATAAGATCAACTCCGGCGAGCTGAGCTTTGAGGATGCCGTGAAGCAGTATTCCGACGACACCGGTTCCAAGGAGAAGAAGGGTGACGTGGGCTGGGATAAGCTCACCACCTTTGTCGACAGCTACCAGACGGCGCTCGAGGGCCTTAACAAGGGCGATGTGAGCGACGTGGTCGAGTCGACGTATGGCTACCACATCATCAAGTGCACCGACTACTTCCATGTCGATGGCCAGGTCGATGACATCAATCAGGTGCCCAAGGCTATTAAGAAGTACGTTTCCAATGTGGTGAAGACCCAGGCATCGGGCACGGCATACAACGAGTGGCTGGAGAAGTACACGAAGGATGCCGACATTACCGTCAACCCCATGCCCAAGGACGTGCCCTATAACGTGAGCCTGAAGGGCGTCACCAAGAGCTCGACCGACGATTCGTCGACGACTGAGTAATCAAGGGGCGGTGCTCGTGCGAGTGCCGCCCATGTTATTGAGGAGGATTTGCAGATGACCAACGAAGAGCTGCAGCAGGAAATGATTGCCGCCATGAAGGCCAAGGACAAGGTTCGCCTGTCTATCATTCGCCAGGTCAAGGCCGAGGTTAAGAACATCGAGGTCAACGAGCGCCGCGACGTGACCGAGGAAGACGTCAACAGCATGATCAAGCGTCTGATTAAGCAGACAAGCGAGACGTTGGAGATGTCCATCAAGGCCGGTACCGATCAAGATCGTACCGACAACCTGACCGAGCAGGTCAAGATTCTGGAGAGCCTGCTGCCCGCCCAGGTTTCGGGCGAGGAGCTCGAGGCGCTGATTGAGCAGGTCATCGCCGAGCTGGGCGCCACGTCAAAGAAGCAGATGGGCCAGGTTATGGGGGCGCTCGGCAAGGCCACCGGCGGCAACTTCGATAAACCGGCCGCGGCAAAGATCGTCGGCGCAAAGCTTGCGTAATTTGTTGCGCGGTTTTACCAAACCGCGCAACTGCTTGACGCTGCAAACCCGTACACGCGGCAATCTGACGTTCAATTTCAAGGGCGGTTGTATTATTTTCGGGTCTTGAGGGGCGCGGCCGTCATGGTCGCGCCCCTTTTTGCTGGGCTGGGTATTCATTGGGGACAGGCTTAAATGAGCGCCCAATGAGAGGGTACTCATTTAAGTCTGTCCCCAATGAGTGGGTTAAAGGTTGCGGGTTCTTTACGGGAATGTAGTGTGGGCTGCGGAAACGTGGTTCTTTCCGTAAAATAGAGCAATTCGTGTAAGCGCAGGGAAGGGATATTCATGGCAGACATGATCGAGATCAAGCATCTCAACAAGTACTTTGGCGACCTGCATGTGCTCAAAGATATCAACCTCACCGTCAAGCGCGGCGAGAAGCTCGTAATGATCGGGCCTTCCGGCTCGGGCAAGTCCACGCTCATTCGTTGCGTCGATTATCTGGAGGAGCCCACGTCGGGCGAGGTCATCATCGACGGTACGCCGCTCACCAAAAAGAATCACCTGGAGATGGCTCGTAAGTACAGCTCCATGGTGTTTCAGCAGTTCAACCTATATCCCAACATGACGGTGCTGGGCAACCTGACGCTCGCGCCCATCAAGCTGCAAAAGAAGAGTAAGGAGGAGGCGACCGAGATCGCCATCGCCGCGCTCAAGCGCGTCGGCATGGCGCATAAGACCGGCGAGTACCCGCAGAACCTCTCGGGCGGTCAGCAGCAGCGCATCGCCATTGCCCGTGCCCTGTGCACCAAGCAGCCCATCATCCTGTTTGACGAGCCGACCTCGGCGCTCGACCCCGAGATGGTCCAGGAAGTCCTGGATGTTATGATTGAGCTCGCGCAGGAGGATATCACCATGATCTGCGTGACGCACGAGATGGGCTTTGCGCGCCAGGTGGCCGACCGCGTCATCTTTATGGAGGACGGCCGCATCCTGGAGGAGGGCACACCCGAGCACTTCTTCGATAACCCCGAGAACCCGCGCTGCCGCGAGTTTCTGTCCAAGATTCTGCACTAGGCGCGGTGATGGACATGACGGATATGACGAGGGCGGCCGTGTCGCGCCGCCACTTTTTGCAGCTGGCGGGCGCCGGTATGCTCGCGCTGACGGGGACCGCGCTTACCGGTTGCGGCAACTCCACCGGCGGCGAGGGCTCCGACAAGGGGTCTAAGCTTGCGGCCATCAAGTCGCGTGGCCATCTGAATGCCGGCGTTAAGAAGGACGTTCCTGGCTACGGCTATTACGACACCGCCAAGGGCCGCTTTGAGGGCATGGAGGTCGATTTGTGCTACCAGATCGCCGCTGCCGTCTTTGGCGTGAGCTACAAGGAGGCCCGTGCCCAGGAGCTTGTCGAGTTTACCGACGTAACGCCCAAGACGCGCGGCCCGCTGATCGATAACGGCCAGCTCGACGTGGTCGCGGCGACCTACACCATCACCGACGAGCGCAAGAAGAGCTGGGATTTCTCGACGCCGTACCGCACCGACTACGTGGGACTCATGGTCAAGAAGCGTTCGGGCTTTACCTCGATTGAGGACCTGGACGGCAAAGTCATTGGCGTGAGCCAGGGTGCAACCACGCAGGGCCTGATCGAGCAGATGATCAAGGACAACGGCTTTAGCTGCGAGCCCGAGTTTAGGGCCTTTAGCGGCTATCCCATCATCAAGAGTTCGCTCGATGCCGGCAATATCGACGTCTTTGCCATGGACCGCTCCACGCTGGCCGGATACATGAACGAGACCGTCGAGCTGCTGCAACCCGAGGTCAAGTTTGGCGAGCAGGGCTACGGCGTGGCGACCAAGAAGGGCTGTGATCTTTCGGCCGTGGTCGATCAGGTGATATGCGATCGCCTGGCCGACGGCTGGCTCGACCAAGAGGTTAAGACCTGGGGTCTTGTATAGGCGCATCGTCCAAGGAAGGAATCAAATGCTCGAAGGATTGTTTGACGCCGACCGCTGGTCGACGACATTCCAAAACATGGGGCCCTTCTGGGAGGGCTTTGGCGTGACGCTGCAGGTAGTCGTTGCCGGTCTGCTGCTGTCGCTGGTGCTGGGCACGCTGCTGGGCGTGTTCTCTACCACTCGTTCTCGCGTTCTGCGCGCCATAAGCCGCGTGTACGTGGAGTTTTACCAGAACACCCCGCTGCCCGTGCAGGTGCTCTTTATGTACATGGCCGGTCCGCAGTTTTTGCAGGCCATAACCGGTGCCGACCAGCCGGTGCGTATCGCGCCGTTTGTGCTGGGCTTCTTGGGCGTGGGCCTGTATCACGCTGCCTACATTTCGGAGGTCATCCGTACCGGTATCGAGGCCGTTCCGCGTGGCCAGATGGAGGCGGCCCAGAGCCAGGGCTTCACCCGTGCGCAGGCATACTGGTACATCGTGCTGCCCCAGACGTTCAAGATCATTCTGCCGCCGCTGTGTAACCAGGCACTCAACCTGGTCAAAAACACGTCGGTGCTGGCGCTTGTGGCCGGCGGCGACCTTATGTACCGTTCCGACAACTTTGTGAGTTTGTACGGTTACCTGCAGGGATACATCGTCTGCTGCCTTATGTATTTCATCATCTGCTTTCCGCTCGCCATGCTGGTGCAGTGGCTCGAGCGCCGCTCCAAGGAGCGCCCGCGCGGCGTGAGCCTGGCCGAGCTGGGGCTCGACAACGTAGAGGAGGCCTAGCGCATGGAAATCTTCAACGCGACCAACCTGCTCTACATTTGGGGCGGCTTTGTTAAGACGATCGAGATCTCGGCGCTGTCGATCTTTTTCTCGCTCATCTTTGGCACGGTGCTGGCGCTCGTTAAAAGCTATGCGCCCCGTCCATTCCGTATTTTGGTGAGCGCCTATATCGAGCTGTTCCGTTGCACGCCAAACTTGCTGTGGATCCTGTTTATCTACTTTACGGTGCAGGGTTTGGACATTGTGATTTCGACCATCGCCTTTACACTGTTTACCAGCGCTGTTATGGCCGAGATTGTGCGTGGCGGCCTCAACTCGATTCCGCGCGGCCAGTTTGAGGCGGCGCAGAGCCAGGGCTTCGGCTTCTTTGCCACCATGCGCTATATCATTCTGCCGCAGACGTTTAAGACGATCATTCCGGCGCTGTTTAGCCAGTGCACGACCGTCATCAAGGACAGCTCGTATCTTTCGGGCATTAACGTGGCCGAGCTCATGTACACGGCAAACGTCGTGATGGCCCACGCGATCGACCTGTCGCAGGTGCTTATGCTCTACGGCCTGGTGTTTGCGATGTACTTTGTGCTCAACTTTGGTATCTCGCTGCTGGTGAGGGCATATCAACGTCGCATTGTGGCCGCATAGTCCTGCTTCCCCAAGCACGGCACCTTGCCCCTCAATCGTCGCTTGCGTACATTTAGTACGCGGCGCTCCTCTTTCGGGGCAATCTGCCGCACTTGGGAAACCAGGACGAAGGTGGGGGCAAAATGAATGTGACAAAGGGACTGTCCCTTTGTCACATAGAGAAAGGAATCGCGATGAGCGATCTGGAGAACAAGAAGAATCCTGTGGTCATTACCATCGCGCGCGACTTTGGCGCCGAGGGCCACGAGATTGGCCGCATGCTTGCCAACGAGTTGGGAATTCCGCTGTACGACAACGAGCTGCTGGTGCGTGCGTCGATGCGCGCGGGTGAGTCGCTCGATAAGATGGCCGCCTATGACGAGCGTCTGGCCGTGGAGAACATGGCGTTTCTGCCCGACCGCTACGATGCACGTTCGTACTCGGACAAGTTGTTCCAAAAGGTGAGCCAGGTGATTTTGGACCTGGGTGAGACCGAGAGCTGCATTATCGAGGGTCGCCTGTCCGATTACCTGCTGCGTAACAACCCTAATCACATTGCCGTGTTGGTGACCGCACCCTTTGAGGACCGCGTCGAGATCGTGCGCAAGAAGCGTGGGCTCAACAAAAAGAAGGGCGCCAAGCTGGTCAAGCAGCAGCAGAAGGCACGCGAGGCGTTCTATAAGCGCTACAGCGCCGGAAAGTGGAAGATGACGAGCGGCAAGGATATCGTCGTCAACCGCGCCAAGCTGGGCCGCGAGGGCTGCAAAGACGTCATAGCCGCTGCCTACCGCTACAAGGTGGCTCAGCTCGAAGGCTAGCCGACCAAAAGCCATCATAAAGGCGCCCGTTCCCTTTATGGTGATCGAGCGGCAGGCATAGAAAAAGTCCCCGCCGGGCGTGTGCCCGACGGGGACTTTGCCGTTTGGTGGCTAGCGCTGCAGGTGATTACTCGCCCAGCAGGCTCTTGGTGATCGAAGCGGCGGCCTTCTTGCCGGCGCCCATCGCCAGAATGACCGTAGCGGCACCGGTGACGATGTCGCCGCCGGCCCAGATGCGGGGATCGGTGGTCTGGCCGGTCTCCTCATCGGCAACGATGTAGCCCCACTTGTTGAGCTCCATCTTGCCGCCGATCTTGGCAGCGAAGGGGTTGGCGTTGGTGCCGATAGCCGAGATCGCGACGTCGCAGGGAATCTCCTCGATGGCGCCCTCGATGGGCACCGGGCGACGACGGCCGGACTCGTCGGGCTCGCCGAGCTCCATCTTCTGGACCTTGACGGCGCACACGGAACCGTCCTCGCCAGCGACAAACTCGAGCGGGGAGACGAGCGGCAGAACCTCGACGCCCTCGGCCTTGGCATGGTGCAGCTCAGCGCGACGGCAGGGCATCTCGTCCTCGGTACGACGGTAGGCGATGATGGCGTGCTCGGCGCCCAGGCGCTTGGCGGTACGGACGGCGTCCATAGCCACGTTGCCGCCGCCAAAGACGACGACGTTCTTGCCATGCTTGGTGGGGGTGTCGTACTCGGGGAACTTGTTGGCCTTCATCAGGTTCACGCGGGTGAGGTACTCGTTTGCGAAGAAGACGTTGGGCAGGTTCTCGCCGGGGACGTTGAGGAACTTGGGCAGGCCAGCGCCGGTCGCCACGTAGATGGCGTCGAAGCCCTGCTCGAACAGCTCATCGGCCGTGGCCATGTTGCCCACGACGGAGTTGTACTCAAACTTGACGCCCATGTCCTCCAGACCGTCAATCTCGCGCTTGACGACCGCCTTGGGCAGACGGAACTCGGGGATGCCGTAGACCAGCACACCGCCGCCGGTGAAGAAGGCCTCAAAGACGGTAACGTCAAAGCCGTTGCGGGCGAGCTCGCCGGCGCAGGTGATGCCGGACGGGCCGGAGCCGACGACGGCGACCTTCTTGCCGTTCTTGGGAGCCATCTTGGGCGTGGAGGCGAGCTCGGGGCGGTCACCCAGGAAGCGCTCGAGCTGGCCGATGGCCACGGGCTCGGACTTCTTACCACGGATGCACTTGCCCTCGCACTGGTTCTCCTGCGGGCAGACGCGACCGCAGATGGCGGGAAGCATGGAGTCCTCGCGGATGGTATCGAGGGCGCCGCCAAAGTCCTTCTCGCGGATCTGCTCGATAAAGCGGGGAATGTTGATGTTGACGGGGCAGCCCTCGACGCAGAACGGCTTCTTGCAGTTGAGGCAGCGCTCGGCCTCGGCCAGCGCCATCTCCTCGGTGAAGCCCTTGTCGACGGGGCGGAAGTCGCAGGCGCGCTCGGCAGCCGGCTCCTCGTTATCGGGGGTGCGGGGCGACTTCATATCGGCAACGAAACGACCGTTAACTAGTGGCATGCGCAGCTCTTTTCCTCATAGGCCTTGAGGGACTCGCCCTCTTCGGAACGGTAAGCGGCCTGGCGGGCACGAAGGTCATCCCAGTCGACCAGGGTGGCATCGAAGTCGGGGCCGTCGACGCAAGCAAACTTGGTCACGCCGCCCACCTCGACGCGGCAGCAGCCGCACATACCGGTGCCGTCAACCATGATGGGGTTGAGCGACGCGGTGATGGGGGTGTCGTACTTCTGGGCGGTGAGGGTTGAGAACTTCATCATCGGAACGGGGCCGACGCAGAAGACCTGGCTCACGGCCTTGTCCTGCAGCAGGCGCTCCAGCGGAGCGGTGACAACGCCCTGCTCGCCGTAGGAACCGTCGTCGGTGGTGATGTGGATGTGGTCCTCGTCGAGGAGCTCGCGGAACTGGTCCTCCATGAGCAGGAGGTCCTTGGTGCGAGCGCCCATGATGGCGTGCACCTCGTGGCCGGTCTCGACCAGGTGCTTGGCGACCGGGAAGGCAATTGCCAGGCCGACGCCGCCGCCAATGACGGCGCAGGGGCCCTCGGCCATCTCGGTGGGAACGCCCAGCGGGCCCACGACGTCGCGCAGCGACTCGCCGGCCTCGTAGGTGGAAAGCATCTCGGTGGTCTTGCCGATCACCATGAAGATGAACTCGACCCAGCCCTCGTCACCGTTCCAGCCGGCCAGGGTAAACGGGACACGCTCGCCCGTCTCGTTGGCGCGAACCATGAGGAACTGTCCAGCGTGCGCATGCTTGGCGATTGCAGGCGCCTCGATGCGGAACTTGAACACCTTCTCCGAGAACTGCGTCTTCTCCAGGATCTTATACATAGAACCCCTCTCTTGTTAGGGCAACCGAACCGTGCCTCCACGGAAATGGACGGCAGCCCGAATAAAACCGTACGCGCACAGGCGTTGTGCAGACATACGGTGTAAATTATACCCTCATGGACATGTTGCTTACGTGTATCTTTGGCAGGCGGGAAAAGTGATCTAGCACAAAGAGACAGGTTTATTTTGGCGGGTTTTATCAGATAAAACGACAAAAGGGGCCGGCCTTGCACATCGGTGAGGCCGGCCCCTTTTGGGGTGTTGGGTATGTATGGCGGCACAGGGTTTATTGCGATGCGGCCGCTGCGGCGTTTTCGCATATAAAACCTGCCAAAATAAACATCCCTTTTTGGTAGGTTTTAGTGCTTGCCGTTGGCAGAGGCGGAGCCGTTGACGTGGTCGCGGGCATAGATTACGCCGTGCACAATCGCCAGGCCGGCGGCGTCGGCGGCGCGGGCGCAGGTGTCCTGAAAGTCCTCGGCCTCGCGGGCGCGCAGCTGCTTGAGCACGTAGTCGGCGACAGCCATCTTGCCGGGAGGGTTGCCGATGCCGGTGCGGATGCGGCTAAAGTCGCGGCTGCCCATCTTGTCGATGATGGAACGCAGGCCGTTGTGGCCGGCGTGGCCGCCGCCCACCTTGACGCGCACGTCGCCGGCGGGAATGTCGAGCTCATCGTGGATTACGAGCAGCTCCTCGGCCTTGATTTTGTACTCGCGGCAAAGCTTGGAGATGGGGCCTCCCGAGGTGTTCATGTACGACTGCGGCTTGACCAGCACAATCTGGCGCTTGCCGCCCTCTTCCTCTGGATCGTTGATGTTGATGAGCGCGACCTCGGCGCCGGCCTGGTTTTTCCAGTACGTGACGCCGGCCTGACGCGCCAGCTCGTCGATCGCCTTAAAGCCTGCGTTGTGGCGGGTCTCGGCATACTCATCGCCAGGGTTGCCAAGTCCGGCAACCATGCGAATCTTAAGCGGCTGTGCAGCTGCCATGTGCTTCCTTTCATCGATTTGTCGCCTGCTATGGTGAGCGACCCCGTTGCTGCTGTCAAATGGAGGGTGATTGAGGCCGCATGAGGGCGTTTGGACAGTCGTCAGAAGCCGGGATGGACAGTTAGTTCAGATTTGTATAAACCAAGAGATCTTTGACTGCCAAAATCGGGGCCACGGAACTGTCACGGCGCTTTGGGGAGCACAATTTGTGCTATTTCAGATTTTTTGAGTCTTCAAATGAGGTGATTGGCGCCGGGATGGCGGCAAACCACCTCGACATGAGCCGTCTGTTTATACAAATCTGAACTAACTGTCCGGCCATGCTCGGTAGCACTGGGTAAAAGTCTTTTAGACCGGCGCGAGGCCGATTCCGGCCCGCAGGGTGTTGAGCCAGGCGGCCTGACGCTTGCGATAACCCTTGATGCGGTAGCGGAATCGAACTCCCGCAAGTCGATGCATCGTCTGGGCGAAGGCTTCGAGTGCAACAAGGTCCTTCATTTGGTCACGGTTGATAACCAGGACGTGGATACCCATGGCCTTAAGGCCATTGTTGCGATTGCCATCGTGGATGCGAGCGTTTTGAAGCTCATGTCCAATTCCGTTGTATTCGTTGTCGACTCCGGCGGCTGGGCAATATAAGTCGCAGATGGCGTAGGGGATGCCCGAGGACATGTTGACCGCAAGGGTGTCGAAATCGACTCGATAGTTGAGCAGCAGGCCTCCCATGGGCAGGCTGCAACACCCGAATCCGCCAAAGCGCATGGGTGCGCCCAGGACGGCGAACATCAATGATTCCGCTGGGGATGCGGATCCGGCCCGGGCGAGTTTGATAGCTGTGCGAAACGAGGCGTAGGAACTACTTTTGGCAAACCGTGCGACTGCCTCGAGCTCTTCGATGGTTGTGGCGGGCTCGCATTTGTAGTGTGCCTGTTCGTAGCGGGTTTCGGATTGCTTTTCGGGTGTCGGTTGATCGCCCTGGCAATCGAGATCGTCCATCGTTTCGAAGCTGTTGGCCTCGGGCCACGTGTCGTCGTAGGCGATGGGGTAAGTTGCTTCGGGCGGAAGTGAGTAGGTTCCGAGCAGTTCCATGAGAAGCATCAAGGTTTTGGCAACCGATTCATTTTTGGAACAAAGCATGGCCGTCATGGCGGGAGACGTTGCGTAGATGTCGGCTTCGATGTGCATGATCGCGCCCTGGGGGAGAGGGGCGGTGATGGTGTGCTGGAGGAGCCGTCCGTCGGGTCGTCTGTTGCTGCCGCTCGCAACAAAGAGGTCTAGACGCTCGGAGTCGTCTTCGCTCCAGGCGTCAAGTATTGCAAGGGCCGCAAAGTCTATGGCGTCCTTGTTGGGAACGCAACCTACGAGGGCTTGTGTCTGTTGCTCGTCATCGATGGCGTCCCAGGGAAGGGCGGAGTACGCCCGTCGAGCGCGGCGAATTGCGCGGAGGGCGGAGAGGTGTGAAATTACGGTTGTCATAGCTATAAGGTACTAAGCCGTTGGCGAAATGATATGGCCGTGCCGTTCTTTTCGCTCAAAGGGGCGTCGCGCGCCGCGGGCGGTAACGACATCATACGGAATGCCTTGGAAAAGTGGAGAATGGAGTGATGGGTTGGCCTTGGAGGCATCTACTGAGATGGGTGCTGGACAGTTAGTTCAGATTTGTACAAGGCGACCTGGGTGTATTGCCGCTGTTGAGGGACTCGGTGGGCAAAATGGGGCCAATGGCATGGTGAAGAGATCCATGGGAGGAGGAATCGAGCGGAATTATGCCGGCAAGAGAGCTTTCGATACATTAAATGGCCCAAACGAATGCCCAAATTAATACAAATCTGAACTAACTGTCCAAGGCGGGTTATCGAGGGGCAGAAAAAAGGGTCGGAAGCGAGCCTCCGACCCTTTAAAAACACCAAAGATGATGCGCTGCGCGCTGGATTACAGCGCGAAGTCGCCGCCGACGAGCGTGGAGACGGGCTCCTCGTGGTAAACGGCAGAGATGGCCTCGGCGAACTCCTCGGCGACCGAGATGGTCTTGATCTTGCCGCCAACCTCGACGGGGATGGCATCGGTGACGAGGCACTCGACGATGGGGGCGTCGTTCAGGCGCTCGATTGCCGGGCCCGAGAAGATGCCGTGGGTGGCGCACACGTAGATGTCGCCGGCACCCATGGCCTTGAGCTCCTTGACGTTGGCGCACAGGGTGCCAGCGGTGTCGATCATGTCGTCATTGATGATGCAGGTCTTGCCCTTGATGTCACCGATGATGCCCATGACCTCGGCGGCGTTGTGGCGCGGACGGCCCTTGTGGGCGATGGCGAGGCTGCAGCCGAGCATGTCGGAGAGCTTCTTGGCAGCTTTGGCGCGACCCACGTCGGGGGAGACGACAACCAGGTTGTCGGTGTCGAAGTGCATGTCGTTGTAGTACTGGCCAAACAGCGGCAGTGCGGACAGGTGGTTAACCGGGATATCGAAGAAACCCTGAATCTGGCCCTGATGCAGGTCGAGGGTGATGATGCGGTTGACGCCAGCGCGCTCGAGCAGGTTGGCGACGAGGCGGGCGGTGATGGGCTCGCGCGGGCCGGCCTTGCGGTCTTGGCGGGCATAGCCGTAGTGGGTGATGACGGCGGTGATGGAGCGGGCGGATGCGCGCTTGGCAGCGTCGGTGGCGATGAGCAGCTCCATGAGCATGTCGTTGACGTTGCCGCCGGCCACGGACTGAATCAGGAAGACGTCGGCGCCGCGGACGGTCTCGTCGTAGCGGGCGTAAATCTCACCGTTGGCGAACTGCTTTAGCGTAAGGCCCGAAAGCTCGACCCCAAGGTACTCAGCGATCTTCTGAGCGAGGGGACGGTTGGAGGAACCGGAATACACGCGGATGGACTTGCGCATATTCTCCGACTTCTCGGGATCATTAATCGGCATTACCCTTCTCCTTTATATATCGAATGCCATATAGATGCCTTGTTGCATTGTAACCGCGCGGCGGGGTTTATCGGGTCTTGATAACGTCTTTACCGTCAACGGACACGAACCGACCACTCATCCGGTCGCGCAGGTCAGCATAGAAAAAGGAGCCATTTCCATGGGAACAGCTCCTTAGATGCTTGGTAAAACGTTATACCTCGTCGTCCTCGTGCAGACGGCGGCGATAATCGGCGGCCCAGCCCTCAATATTTACCTGACGGGCGCGGCCCAGGCCGAGTGCGTCAGCCGGGACCGGCTCGGTGATGACGGAGCCGGCGGCCACGAGTGCGCCGTCGCCGATCTGGGCAGGCGCGACCATCATGGTATCGGAACCGATGAAGGCATCCTTGCCGATGACGGTCTTGTGCTTGTGCACGCCGTCGTAGTTGCAGGTGATGGAGCCCGCTCCCACGTTGACGCCGGAACCCATGGTGGTGTCGCCGATGTAGGACAGGTGCGGTACCTTGGAGCCCTCGCCGATCGTGGACTTCTTGATCTCCACGTGTGTGCCGGCCTTGGAGCCATCGAGCATGTGGGTGCCCGGGCGCAGGTAGGCGCGCGGGCCGCAGTCGACGCCGTTCTCGATGACAGCCTCGATGGCGATGGTCTCATCGATGGTGCAGCCGCTGCCAACGGTGGTGTCGGTGAGGCGGCTGTTGGGGCCGAGCTGGCACTCCTCGCCCACGGTGACGTGGCCGATCAGGTGCGTCTGCGGCCACACGACGGTGTCGCGGCCGATGACGGCGTCGGGGCCGATCCAGGCCTGCGTGGGGTCGATGAAGGTAACGCCCTCGGCCATCCAGTGCTCGTTGATGCGGTCGCGCGCGATAGCGGTGAGTTGCGCGAGCTGGATCCGGCTGTTGACGCCCAGGCCGTCGCGGTAGTCGTCGCAGTGGAAGATGGAGACTGCCTGGCCGTGGCCCTTGAGAATCTCGAGCATGTCGGGCAGGTAGTACTCGGACTGCGCGTTGTCGTTGCCGATCTCGCTGATGTGGGCTGCGAGCTGCGCGCCGTCGAAGGCGTAGCAGCCGGCGTTGCACTCGAGCAGCGTGGCGGCCTGCTCGGGCGTGCAGTCCTTCTGCTCGATGATGCGCTCGATCTGACCGTCGGCGCCCAGCTTGATGCGGCCGTAGCCAAAGGGATCGGGCGGGGTCATGGTCATGACGGTGCAGGCGAGCTCGCCGGTAGCGACGGTCTTCGCGAACTTGGCGACGGTGTCGGCGGTGATGAGCGGCAGGTCGCCGTTGAGCACGACGACGGGGCCTTGCATGATGCCGCATGCCTCGAGCGCGACCTTTACGGCGTGGCCGGTGCCCAGGCGCTCGGTCTGTTCGACGCACTCGACCTTGGTGGCGTTGTTGGCGTAGGCGCCGTCGATAAGGGCGCGCATCTCGTCGGCGTGGCTGCCGATGACGACCACGACGCGGCTGCAGCCGGCCTTGATGGTGGCGTCGACGATCCACTGGACCATGGGCTTGCCCAGGATCTTGTGCGAAACCTTGCAGTGGTTCGACTTCATGCGGGTGCCCTCGCCGGCGGCGAGGATAATTGCGGTTGCGTCCATGTGATCTCCTGTTACGTTATAGAGACGTGTGTTTGGAAACGATACACGGCGCAATATGATACCGCAGGCATATGATGAGCGCGTAACGATTGGCGCATGGCGGCTGATGTCGGTGCCGCCGGCGTGACGTTTGCGCTGGTTGTGCATGGCGGCGGCACTGCGGCGTTGGCGTTTGAGCGAGGGGATGGGGGTGTCCGTGGATATCATGCGAGAGGAATCGGGCAACGAGCCCGTCGCGGCATTCTCGATGTCGCATCCGGCGGTGCCGGCGCTCTACATGGTGCTGACGCTGGGGCTCACCATGTTCTCGATGCAACCGGTGCTGCTTGCGCTGTCGCTTGCGGGCGGGCTGGCGTATGGGTTTGCGACGCGCGGCGTCGCACGCACGTTGGGGGCGCTTCGCTGGCAGCTGCCGGTGATTTTGATTATCGCGGTGCTCAACCCGTTATTTAGCGCTTCGGGCTCGACGGAACTGTTCCGTATTGGCATGCGTACGGTGTATCTGGAGAGCATGGTATACGGCCTGTGCATGGGCGGGCTGTTTGTGGCGAGCGTGCTGTGGTTTGAGGCCGCGGCGTCGATGCTTAGCTACGACAGGGTGCTTGCGCTTTTGGGTAACACCGCGCCGGTGATCGCGCTCATGATCTCGATGTGTATGCGGCTTATCCCGCAGTTTTTGCGTCGCGGTCGCACGGTGCTGGCGGTGCAGGATGCGATTGATGTGCCGGGCCGCGCGCCGGCCGACCCCGTGCGTTCGCGCCTACGGGCATCGAGCGTGTTGATGGGCTGGGGCATGGAAGATTCGCTGGAGCGTGCGGACGCCATGCGCTCCCGTGGGTGGGGCGCCGCGGCGCGTCGCACGACGTACGCGCGGTATCGGCTGGCGCGCGGCGACGTTGCCGCGCTGGTTGGGCTTGCGCTGTTTGGCGTGGCCACGGCGGCAGTGGCGTGGACCGCGACGATGCAGTATTCGTTTTACCCGCAGCTTTCGGTGCCGGCGCCGTGGCCTGGCTATGTTGTATACGCGACCTGGATGGCGCTGCCCTGCGTGGTGCATGCGATTGACGAGAAGAGGTTTGGCTGATGGCTCGGTTGGACGGGAGCATCATGGCGGACGCGGTGTGCGGCTCGGATATACCGGCGATTGAAGTGCGGGGCCTGCGCTTTGCCTACCCCGGGGCCGAAGTGCCGGTGTTCGAGGAGCTCGATTGGCGTGTTCCCCAAGGGACGTTTGCGTTGCTTGTCGGTGGTACCGGGTCGGGCAAGTCGACATTACTCTCGTTGCTCAAGCCCGAGATTTCGCCGGCGGGCGAATGCTCCGGCGAGCTGCGCATGCTGGGCGAAAGCGTTGCCGACATGGACGTTCGCGCGTCCGCGGAGCGCGTGGGCTATGTGTTTCAGGACCCCGAGAACCAGATTGTGTGCGAAACCGTGTGGCACGAGATGGCGTTTGGCCTGGAAAACTTAGGCATGTCGCGCGACGAGATGCGTCGTCGCGTGGCCGAGACCAGTTATTTCTTTGGGGTGGAGGATTGGCTCCACCGCAATACCGATACGCTTTCGGGCGGACGCAAGCAGCTGCTGTCGCTGGCAGCCGTGCTGGCGTTGCGCCCTCGCGTGCTGCTGCTCGACGAGCCCACGTCCCAACTGGATCCCGTTGCCGAGAAAAATTTTCTGCATGCGCTGTTTCGCGTGAATCGCGAGCTGGGCTGCACGGTTGTTGTGGCAACGCACCAGCCGCGCCCGATGCTTGAATACGCGACGTGCGCGTATCGGATTGAGGGTGGGCGCGTATGCGAGGTCGCTGACATCGCCTCCTTGGGGCATCGCGAAGAGCTGTTTTCTGGCGAGGTGCCAGGGTGGGGTGGCTCGTGGCGTGCAAAAAACGGAGTTTTCAGCAGCGCCAGTGGCCGGCCGGGATATTTGGACCCGCGCGTGGGCGCTCCGGGCGCAAAAAAAAGACCGAAATCGGACAAATCGGCTGAATTTGAGGCGCAAATCTTGTCGCAAGACGACTCGGGGGCGCCGTCGTGCGCCGGTGGATGCCGAATACTCCCAAAAATGCACGCTGGGTCGGCTACCACCCTGGCAGGGGGCTGGTTTCGCTACGATCGAGCGTCCGGCTGGGTGCTGCGCGGGCTCGATGCGTCGTTTTCGGCAGGCGCGGTGCATGCTGTTGTGGGCGGTAACGGCTGCGGTAAGTCGACAATGCTTTCGGTGCTGGCCAAGACGGTCAAGTTGCAGCGTGGGCATATGGAGCGCGGGGCGGCCTCAGCGGCATTGCTGCCTCAGAATCCCAAGGCGCTGCTGGTTGCCGAGACGGTGCGCGAGGAGCTGATGGAATGGGCTTCGACCTGCGGATATGACGAGGCTATGGCGCGAGAGCGCGCGACGAGTCTGGGATTGTCCGGCTTGGATGGGCGCCATCCGTACGATCTTTCGGGCGGGCAGCGCCAGCTGCTTGCGTTGGCAAAGCTGCTGTTGATCGGCCCCGAGCTGCTATTGCTCGATGAGCCCACCAAGGGTCTGGACCTGGCCAGCCGTCGCATCATCGCCCGCGCCCTGCGCGACCATGCGGAGGCTGGCGGTACCGTCATCATGGCAACGCACGATCTGGATTTTGCCGAGCAGGTTGCCGATGACATTGCCATGATGTTCGACGGCGAGATTGCCTGCATGGAGCCGCCCGCCGACTTTTTTGCCGACAATGTGTTTTATAGGGCGTGATGGGATGGCGGATTATCGCGTCCTGCGCATACTCGCAAAACTGGAAATCCCGCTGCTGCTGGCGGTGCCGGCTGTAATGGCCGCAGCATTGTTGGCGGGCATTGAGCAGGCAGCGCTTGCCATGCTTGTCGTGGTGGCGCTGGTGCTCGCGCTGTTCTTTGCGGGTTACGAGGCATCTCGTCCGGGTTTGCGCCAGATTATGCCCTCGCTGGTTCTGGCGGCGTTGGCCGCGGCGGGGCGTATCTTGTTTGGCCCCATTCCCGACTTTAAACCGGTGAGCGCCATCGCCATTATCGCCGGGACGACGCTTGGTCGCCGCAATGGTTTTATGGTTGGCGCGCTGGCGGCGCTGACCAGCAATTTCTTTTTTGGGCAGGGCATGTGGACACCGTGGCAGATGTATGCCTGGGGGCTCGTGGGATACGTTGGCGGTGCGCTGGCGCATGCGGGTGCGTTCGACCGTGCCGATGGAACCGTGCGCATGCCGGCGCTGATGGCGTACGGCTTTGCGTCGGGCCTGCTCTATGGCGCCGTGATTAACGCCTACGACATCATCGGTTTTGTGCAACCGCTCACGTGGGCGGGCGCCGTGGCGCGTCTTGCCACGGCGGTACCGTTCGATATCACACACGGCCTTGCGACCTGCGTGTTCTTGGCCGCTCTCTACAAACCTTGGTGTCGTCGCATTAACCGTGTCGTCGTGAAATACGGGCTGTAGTGGCGGCTGCGCCGGGGCGAGAATCAATACTGTCGAAGTGCCATTTTAAAACTATGCCGGTTTACGGGGCTAGATTGGCACAGGCAGACCATGCCGGCTTTTTCCGAAAATAGACGATTCGTCTACCTGCGGTTTTATTTTGCTTGAATTGCGTTTGGTTGGGGATTTGCGATTCAGCCCCGTAAACCGGCATAGTTTTGGAATGGCCGGCTGACATGATGGGCGTCGTGGCCCTTAGAGAGCCAAATCGATCCGTTTTCTTCCGCCCCCAGACGTCCCCAGGGAATCAGTTGACGGCGCTTGCCACGAAACTAGCCCATCTACTACGTTTAGCTTGATACCCTCGACCATGACCGCGTTTTATGAAAAACCGCAGGCTTTCTACCTGCGGTTTTCTTTTTGCGTTGTTCGCCGTGGTTGAGGGTAGTGGCTTAAACGTAGTAGATGGGGCAGTTTCGTGGCGGGTGTGCCGCGTGGATTCCCTCGCGAGGTGAACATGATCCGTTTTGCTTCGTCCCCGAGGGGTCGGCTGGGGCTAGAGCTCTAGGGTGAGGGTGACGGGGCAGTGGTCGCTGCCAAAGATGTCGCCGCGGATGCCGGTGTCGCGCACGTTGCCGGCGATGGCGTCGCTCACCAGGAAGTAATCGATGCGCCAGCCCGCGTTGTTCTTGCGGGCATTAAATCGGTAGCTCCACCAGCTGTAGACGCCCTCGACGTCGGGATTTGCCGCGCGCCAGGTATCGGTAAACCCGGCGTCGAGTAGCTCGGTAAACTTACCGCGCTCCTCGTCCGAAAAGCCTGCGTTGCCGCGGTTGGACTTGGGGTTCTTAAGGTCGATCTCCTCGTGCGCGACGTTAAAGTCGCCGCAGGTCACCACGGGCTTGCCGGTCTCGCGCTCGAGTCCCGCCAAAAAGCCGCGATAGGCATCGTCCCAGGCCATGCGCACATCGATGCGCGCGAGCTCATTTTGGGCGTTGGGCGTATAGACGTCCACAAACCAAAACTTGTCGAACTCGAGCGCGCAGACGCGGCCCTCGGTCGCGGCCTGCGCCACGAGCTCGGCTGCCGCGCCCTCGCCGGCGTAAGGCAGCAGCGCATCGGCGCGCAGCACGCGCAGCGGTTCCTGGCGGCTAAAGACCGCAGTACCCGAATAGCCTTTACGTTCGGCGTAGCTCCAGGTTTGGTGATAACCGGGCAGGTCGATATCGGCCTGGCCCTCCTGCAGCTTGGTCTCTTGCAGCGCCAGGATATCGACATTGAGCTCCTGTGCGATCTGGATAAAGCTCGGGTCCTTTTTGAGCACGGCGCGCAGACCGTTGACGTTCCACGAGGCGAAAGTGTAAGTCTGAGGCATGGTGTCCTTTCGACGGGGTTTGCAGGCTTAAGATTAGCGCAAAAGGGGCGGTGGTGGGCTCCGCGCGTGCTGACTCAAAGGCCGCATGCTGGGATGTCGCCCGACGCTGCCCGACCAACAAGGACGGAGGACTCATATGACGCAGGCGATATCGGATCCCGAGCGGGCCTCCGCCGCACTGGCGGAGCTGTTTGGTACCCACAAGCGTGTGGTCTTCTTTGGCGGCGCCGGCGTTTCCACGGCGAGTGGCATTCCCGATTTCCGCAGCGTGGACGGCCTATATCACCAACAGTTTGCCTACCCTCCCGAGACCATGCTCTCGCATAGCTTTTACGAGGCGCATCCGGCCGAGTTCTTCGACTTCTACCGCACCAAGATGATCTCACTTGGCGCCAAGCCCAACCGCTGCCACACCAAGCTGGCCGAGCTGGAGCGTGCCGGCAAACTAAATGCCGTTGTGACGCAAAATATCGACGGTCTGCATCAGATGGCGGGCTCGCAGCGCGTGTTCGAGCTGCACGGATCGGTCCATCGCAACATTTGCCAGTCGTGCGGCGCGGTCTATAGCGCCGAGTGGATTTGCGCCCGCGGGCACGAGGACGCCGCGGGTGTGCCCGTGTGCCCCGCGTGCGGCGGGCGCATTAAGCCCGATGTGGTGCTCTACGAGGAGCCGCTCGACGAGCATGTGCTGACCGACGCCGTTGCCGCCATTGCCGCGGCCGATGCCCTCATTGTGGGCGGGACCTCGCTCGTGGTGTATCCGGCGGCGGGTCTTACGCGATACTTTACCGGCGATACGCTGGCCATATGCAATCTTGCTCCCACCGATCAGGATGCAAATGCCGACCTGCTGATTTCTTGCGACATCGCTGCCGCGTTTGCGTTCTAGCCCGCGTGCGCGGATACAATAGAAAGACTAATTGCAAAGCGACCCCGCCGCCTGCGCCCGAGCGTGGCGGCGCGGGCATTTTAGGAGGATGTTCATGGCGAACGACAGCAAGACATGGCGGTGCGGAAAGTACGAGCTCAGCTTTGACCGTCCGCGCATCATGGGCGTCCTCAACGTGACGCCCGATTCGTTTAGCGACGGCGGGGAGCATTTCGACCCGGATGCCGCCATCGAGTACGGCCTGGCGATGCTCGACGCCGGTGCCGACATCATCGACGTGGGCGGCGAGTCCACGCGCCCCGGTTTTACCCCGGTCAACCCTGACGAGGAGGCTCGCCGCGTGCTGCCCGTTGTGCGTGCGTTGGCCAAAGAGGGCGCCATCGTCTCGATCGACACGCGTCACGTGGCGGTTGCCAAGGCGGCCGTGCGCTGCGGCGCCTCGATCGTCAACGACGTGACGGGATTCACCGACCCCAAGATGGTCGAGTTTGTCGCGACGAGCACCTGCGGCGTCATCGTGATGCACGCCGGCGAGGTCGCCGCGCCCGCTCGCACGCATGCAACGGTGCAGCTCGATACCTCTGCCGCGGCGTTTGTTGCCGAGAAGGCGCGCGAGGCGGCTGCCGAGGCCGCGCGCGAGGCCGAGAAGCCCGCCCGCCGTCGTCGCGGCAAGCTGCTGGGCGAGCCCAAGACGGAGGCCAAGCTGCCGGGTGGCGTGGTGCAGCCCTCGCTGCCGTTTGGCGATCCGGAGCCAGCGCCCGAGCCAACGGGCGAGCAGAAGCAGGAGACGCCGGCCGCCGAGCAGGTTGCCCCTGCCGCCGAGGCCGCGACCCCTGAGCCCGCGCCGGAGCCCAGCGATCACTTGGCCGCCATGATGCGCCGCAGCGCCCGCCGCGAGGAGGCTTATGTGCCCACCTCGCAGCTCCGCCGCTTTACCCTGCCCGATTCGGCGCCCATCATGCGCCGCGTCATGGGCTTTCTGTCCGATCAGGCCCGCGCGCTCATCCACGCCGGCGTGTCACGCGACCGTATCTGCATCGATCCGGGTCCGGGTTTTGGCAAGACGGCCAACGAAGACATCGTCATCCAGCGCGAGACCGCCAAGATGGCGTCGCTGGGCTATCCGCTCATGTGCGCCGTGTCGCGCAAGCGCTTTGTGGGCGCCGTCTCGGGCGTGACCGAGGCCGCCGAGCGCGATGCCGCCACATTTGGTGTGTGCCTGGGCGCTATCCAGGCCGGTGCCAACATCGTGCGCGTGCACGATGTCACCGGCTTTGCGCAGTTCCTGAACGGCTACTGGGCTGTTGCCAAGCCGCAGCCGCGTCGCGCGTTTGTGGCCGTGGGCTCCAACCTGGGGCATCGTTGCGACAACATCCGCGCCGCGCGCGACATGATCGTCGAGATTCCGCTCACCTGTGTGTCCAACTGCTCGCGCATCTACGAGAGCGAGCCGGCCTACGAGACGCGCCAGGACGCGTTTGCCAACGCTGTCATCGAGATCAAGACCGAGCTGGCGCCGCTGGTGCTGCTCGACGAGCTTATGAAGATCGAGGCCGAGCTGGGGCGCGACCGATCCAAGAAGGCCAAGGTCAACGGCCCGCGCACCATCGACCTGGACCTGCTGTGGATGGATGGCGAGATCCACGGCGGCAAGAAGCTGCGCCTGCCGCATCCGCTCATTGGCGAACGCGACTTTGTGCTGGTGCCGCTCGAGGACCTGATGCACGACCCGGCGCGGTTCTTCCGCTACAACGGCGTCGAGGTCAAGGAGCCCGAGGATCGCGTGGGCCATATCGTGGGCGAATTGGGGCGTATGTAGATGATCGAGATGAATGCTGTTGCCGCCGGTACCGAGCTCGACGCGGCGCGTGACGCGGGCCGCGAGGGCGTGTCCGCGGGCTGGTGCGCTTGGAGCGCGGGCGAGGCGTCGTTGACGTTTTCGCTGGTCGTGCGCCCGGATGTGAATATGCACGCCTTCCATGGCCTGCCGTTTGTGGCGGCGATGGGCATGATGGACGCGCTCGCGGGAACGGCATCGACGCCGGGGCTGGGCCTTGTCGGCAAGGTGGGCATTCAGTGGCCGAGCGATATTGTGTGCGGCGCGCCCGCGTTTGAGACGTCGTTTGCACGCGTCGCCGTCAACGGTGGCGCCGGTGCCGCGGGTATGTTCGGTGCCGTGACGGTGGATATTGAGCGCGCGGCGCTGGGCGAACTTGGCGTGGATGTGACCGATGAAGCGCTGGTCGAAGCGCTGGCTACCGCCGTGTTGGCCCGCGTGGACGCCTGGGCGGTTGTTGCCAACACGCCGCAGGGCGCCGCCGGCCCGCTGGCTCCCGTGCTGGGCGAGTACTTCGACATGGTGCCGCTGCTGGGCCGCCAGGTTGCGGCGGTGTCACCCAACGGCTTGCCGCTTGCGGTTGGTGTGTTTGCGGGCCTGGACATCTGGGGTCGCGCGACCATCAAGACCGATGCCGGCGAGCAGGAATTTCCGCCCGAGGCCGTACGGATTCGCGGACTGTAACGCGAGATGTTCGCGCTCAAAGATAACGATGACTACAAGACCCTCCCCGGCAGAGTGAACTGCCTCTGCCGGGGAGGGTCTTTGCACGACTACAGGGTGGCATCGCGGTCCTATTCCTCAAAACTGAAAATTTTTCGTTTTTGAGGAATAGAATTAAGGCAGCTCGGCCTTTCGCGAGGTATATTCGCTATAGAGCCTATTCCTCAAAACTGAAAAATTTTCGTTTTTGAGGAATAGCGATAAAAGACTGCGAGGAGGCCCCGATGAAACTCATCAATAGAGCGTCATATATGGACACGTTGACGCGTCTTATTGGCGTGCCGGATATCAAGGTCATCACGGGCATCCGCCGCAGCGGTAAATCAAAATTGCTCGAGGCCCTCCGCGATTACGTGGAGGCAAATCTGCCTAATTCGAATGTCATCCATATCAACTACAACCTCGATGAGTTCGAGAACCTGCTCGAGTATCACGCGTTGCTCGCTTATGTAAAAGATCATCGGGTGCCCGGCAAACAAAACTTTCTGCTTATCGATGAGGTTCAGATGTGCGACGGTTTTGAGCGTGCGATCAACAGCCTTCACGCATCCGAGCAGTATGACATCTTCATTACCGGATCGAGTGCCTTTTTGCTGTCGAGCGATCTGTCGACGCTCTTTACGGGGCGCACGTTCGAGATCGAGGTTTTCCCATTCTCGTTTGAGGAGTATCGTCTCTATGGCGACGAGGGCGAGGTCGACCGTGACTTCGATGAGTACGCGAGAACCGGCGGTATGTCCGGCTCTTACCCTTATCCACTGCAAGAGCACCGCTATCAATATCTCTCCAATGTCTTTAAGACGCTCATCGTGAGGGATATCGTGCGGCGGCATAACGTGAGAAACGAATCGGCGCTGCTGCGCATTGCCGATTACATGATGGACAACGTTTCCAACATTACGTCGGCACGCAACATTACCGATGCATTAAATGCGGATGGGCTAAAGATTACGAACAAGACGGTCGGTGCGTACATGGGGTACCTGTGCGATGCGTTTGCCTTCTATAAAGTTCGTCGATATGACATTCGCGGCAAGAAATACCTTAAGAGCGGCGAGAAGTATTACCTGGCAGACCACGCGTTCAAATACGCGCTGCTCGGTACACGCAATATGGACTGGGGTCGCGTGTACGAGAACATAGTGGCCATCGAGCTGCTGCGCCGCGGATATGAGGTATACGTCGGCGTACTCTATAAAAAGGAAATTGACTTTATAGCAATCAAGCGAAGCGAGAAGCTCTACATTCAGGTGAGCGACGACATCAGCTCGGATAAGACATTTGAACGCGAGATTTCACCACTGCTGAGCATTGGCGACGCGTACCCCAAGATGATTCTCGCCCGCACGCATCACGAGGCCACGGACCGCGACGGAGTGCAGATCGTGGACCTGGCGAGGTGGCTGTGCGGCGAGGCGTAGCGTGCATCGAGCCTGTTCCTCAAAACTGAAAATTTTTCGTTTTTGAGGAATAGAAAGGCTTTGAGCCTCTTAGAAAACCATTGGGCTGCCTTTCCGGTGCGAGATTTGTGTCCGCGCCGTGCGAAATAATAGTTTATGTCCTAACGATGGGAGCAGACTATGACTGACAAAGCAAATTCGGCGTGTCCACAGGCATGGAGGGTTGCAAAATCCCTATCCGAGAAAATACTCGCTCAAGACAAGAACGGGGTTTGGTCGCCTGCGTGCGTCGCGAGCTTGTTGACGATTGTACGAAAGGGTGCCTCGGGCGCCACATGTCGGGAGCTCGACATGCTCCTGGGCGATGGCGACATGTTTAGCGAGCGTGATCCCTTCGGCATCGAGCCGGAGCGGAACTGGGGCTATGACGGTTATGATGCGAGCTCGGCAACGGCAGCTTGGCTTTCCAGGTCCGCGAGCCCATCGGAGGCGTTTCTGCACGAGTGCGACAAATGCAGCGTGCATGTGTCAATCGATGACTTGGCCGATCCGCGCGTTAGCCAACGGGTGACCGATTGGATAGCCGAACAAACTCACGGCCTACTGTCGCCAAGCATCGAGTTATCACCAGTGGCTCTTGCCTGTCTTGTGAGCGTGCTTTACATGAAGGATGCATGGGCGGATCCGTTTGACGGCGAATCGACCAAAGTTGAGACCTTCCATGCAAAGAACGGCGATGTTCAAGCAGCGTTTATGCGTGGCAAGCGCGATTGTGCGGTGATCGTCGAGAACGGCAGGGTTGCCTTCTCGTTGCCGCTCAGCTCCGATGCCGGCGTGTGTTTTGTTCTTCCGAGCGGCGAGGATGATCATGTTGATGACGCGCTTGGGCTATTCGAGCGTCTGTCCCAAGGCGAGGGAGAATGGGAGCCCGTCGACCTGGGGATTCCTCGCTTTGAATGCGAGTCGACGCTCTCGGACGTCTGCTCGCTGCTAAAGGCCGCCGGCGTCTCTACGGCAACTGCGATGGAGCTTACACCTATGGTGGGGGTAGGGGGGACTTCAACGCAGATTGTCCATGGCGCGAAGTTCGCTGTCGATGAGAACGGCGTAGAGGCCGGCGCGTACACGGTGATGGTCGCTGTCGCGGGTCTTCCGCCGGAGAACCCGCCAGAGCCGCGCAAGATAACGCTTGACAGGCCTTTCTATGCAGCGCTCGTGTCTCGCACCGGCGTACCGCTCTTTGTGGCAAGCGTCGCGTTGCCGTCGGTGGACGTGCAAGAAAGGTGAGGTTGAGGTTTGCGAAGGGGGGCTGCTATGCCAAGGGTTGCCAACGTACTCTTTCCAGCTGACTATTTTGAAAAGATAGTTCCAGATGGGTTGATGCGCATCGAATATGAGTCTGCGTGTGCTGAGGGGCGTCTTGACGTGGGGCTTTTCGATCTGGAACTGTTCGAGGAGCGTGGAGAGCTCGCGCTCTGATTTTCTAGGCCATCGGACTGATGCGGGGGTAATCAACCGCATGTTCACGGAGTTTATGGTCAAGGACTATGTAAAGTCGGTCAAAGGGACGAGGTTTCCCGTTAGCTTTCACACTCCCGTGAGCCAAGAGCGCATGGACGGGATTGTTAAAGAGTTCGTCAAGCTCCGCGGGGACCTTTTCACGGTCGGTATTGTCTGCAAAGAGTACGTTGATCTGGCCCGCTACGGTGGTGCAACGAATGAATGGAGAGCTTTCTATCTCGACGGGAATCTCCTCAACGTATGGCGGAATTCAAATCAGCCGACCAATGTTGCGAAGCCGCCCGAGGAGCTTGTACTGGCGTGCTCAAATCTTGGGAGCCCCTACTACACCGTGGACTTTGCGGAGCGAGCTGATGGAACCTGGATTGTGGTGGAGACCGGCGACGGGCAGGTGTCGGGCCTCGCTGCGGCGCAGGATCCGGTTATCTACTATCAAGTGCTTGCGGATGCCCTCGAAAGGCGGGATGCGGACGGAGGCCGGGCTTGTGCGCCTGGCATTCGGACCTAGTGCAACACTACGCCGTGTTTGCCGAGGGGGCGGCGTCGCGACACGAAAGCGACGCTGTCGCATTTGTGTCGGTCTTTCTGTTTTGATGAAACGTAGTCGCTTGATCTGGCTCACGGAGGGGTTGGAGAACTAGAGTCACCTAGTCCGTGCGCCAGAGAAACCGAGGGGTTAAGACAGTGCTCACGCTTGGCTCCGGTCCCTGTCTTACCCCAGCTCCTGCATGCGGCGGTAGATTTCGCAGATACCCTTAATGGTGAGCTGTCCATCGACCACGTCGAAGGCATCGGTCGAATCGGCGACGATGCCGGCGAGGCCTCCCGTGGCGATAACGGTGGCATCCTCGCGGCCCAGCTCGCGCTTCATGCGCGCGACCAGGCCTTCGGCCATAGCGGCGGTGCCCACCACGGCGCCGACCTTGATGCACTCCTCGGTATCGCGGCCGATGGCGTGCTCGGGCGCCTCGAGCGGCACGCTGGCGAGCTTGGCGGCACGGGCGGCAAGCGCATCCATGGAGATGCGGATGCCCGGCGCGATCGCTCCGCCAATGTAATAACCGTCCTCATCGATGACGTCGATATTGGTTGCGGTGCCAAAGTCCACCACGATTGCCGGCGCGCCGTAGAAAGTCTCAGCCGCAACGGCGTTGGCGACGCGATCGGCACCTACGGCCTGGGGACGCGCCGCGCGCAGCTTGGTCACGGCGGCCGTCTGCGGCCCAATGACGATGGCGTCTGCGGCAATGCGGTCGGCCACGGCATGCCATTCGCGCGAGAGCTGCGGCACCACGCCCGCAAAGGCGATAGCGTCGACCGCGTCGAGCGAAAGGCCGTACATCTTAAAAAAACCCATCAGGCGCACATGGATCTCATCTGCGGTATAGGAGCGGTCAGTGGGCATGCGCCACGACTGCACCAGCTCGTCTCCGTCAAACAGGCCCATGGCCGTCTGCGTGTTTCCCATATCGATAGCGAGCAGCATGTCTACTCCCGGTTTCGGCATAAAAGGACGCGCACCATTGTATACGTGCTGTCGACGGCGCTCGGCTGCGATTCGTTTACGGCGATATGGGCTGAGGGGTTTTAAATATGAAGGAATTATGCTCTACGAGATTTTCCTTGCCGTCCACCGAACTCCCGAGTAATATTCTTTCTTGCGCATATGAGGCGCCCAGACATTGCGGGGTGGAGCAGTCTGGTAGCTCGCCGGGCTCATAACCCGGAGGTCGTAGGTTCAAATCCTGCCCCCGCGACCAAGACTTTTAGCAGCTCAGAGGCATTGTTTCTCTGGGCTGTTTTCTTTTGGCTAAATAGTGCGGCGAAGAAATGGCGAAGAAAATAAGACGGAATCACGCACAAAGAAGCCTACCGGAGTGCAATAAAGCTAAACGCTGGTAAAAAAGACCGGACTAGCACGTAGAATCTTTCTTAGTGGAAAAGGCTATCAAGTGAGGATCCGTATGCCGGGGAAGAAAGCCGATGCAGAAGCTTTTGCAAGCAGGTGGGCGAACAAAGGAAATGAGAACCAGGATACCCAGCGGTTCTGGATTGACTTCTACCAGAACGTCCTCGGCGTCGAGGACGCGGTGTCACGGCTTGAGTTCGAAAAGCCCGTCTCCACCGATGCGAGCACGCATGAAGGGTATATCGACGTCTTCATCCCGTCGGCAAAAACCCTCGTCGAGCAGAAGTCGCTTGGGATCGACCTCGCTAAGGAGGAGACGCGCCAGGGCCGTAAAGTGACGCCCGCGAAGCAGGGCAACGCCTACGCCCAGGGCATGCCCCTCTCCCAACAGCCGCGCTATATCATCGCTTGCAATTTTGCCGAGTTTTGGGTCTTCGACCGCGAGCGGGACTCGCTATGTCGGGAGCCGCTTTTCAAGTTGCCGCTCGCGGAGCTCCCCAAGAACCTCGCAGCCATTCAGTTCCTCAAGGGCGGGGCTGAGGCCCCGGCCACGATCTCCCGTGCCGTCTCCGTAGAGGCCGGCAAGATCATGTCAAAGCTGCACGACCTGGTTGCCGAGGCGTTCGATGACCCCGACACGCCCGAGAACCACCATGCGCTCTCCGTGCTCATGACGCGCCTCATGTTCCTCATGTTCTGCGAGGACTCGGGGCTCGTTGCCCCCAACGCCTTCCGCGACTACGTCTCGCACTTCCAGGCGGGTGATCTCAGGCGAGGCCTCAAGGACCTGTTCGTCTGGCTCGACACCAAAGATGAGGACCGCGACAAGTATGCCGAGTCCTGGCTGAAGAAGCTGCCCTACATGAACGGCGGCCTCTTCCGCGAGAAGACGGAGATTCCGCCCCTGTCCGAGAACTTCCGCCATACGCTCATCGTCGAGGGGTGCCAGGAGTTCGATTGGTCGGGCGTGAGCCCCACGGTTTTCGGCTCCATCTTCGAGGGCGCGCTGTCCCACGACCACCGCCGCGCAAACGGTCAGCACTTCACGAGCCCCGAGAACATCCACAAGGTCATAGACCCGCTCTTCCTCGACGGTCTCAAAGCCGAGTTCGATGAGGCCTGCGCCAAGCCCGTCGCGGGCGGCGCGAGGACCCGTGCGCTCAAGGACCTGCATAAGAAGATCGGCAGCATCTCCATCCTCGACCCGGCCGCAGGTTCCGGCAACTTCCTCACCGAAAGCTATCTCTGCCTGAGACGTCTGGAGAACCGCATACTTTTCGAGCTTCAGGGCGATCAGGCATCGTTCAGCTTCGAGGACTCGGGAGACCGCGACGTGCTCGTGAGCCTGAGGAACTTCCACGGCATCGAGCTGGAGGACTTCGCTTGTTGCGTCGCCCGCACGGCACTCTGGATCGCCGAGAAGCAGGCAGATGCCGACACGGCAAAGGTGACACAACGTGTCTACCAGGAACTGCCGCTTACCGACTATGAGGGCATCGTCAACGCCAACGCCCTCCGCATCGATTGGAACGACGTCGTTCCGGCCGACGAGGTCGACTATGTCCTCGGAAACCCGCCGTTCATCGGGTATTCGAACCTCAACGAGGAGCAAAAGGCCGACCGCGTCGACATATTTGGCAAAACGGGCGGCGTGCTCGACTACGTGGCTTGTTGGTATCGCAAAGCGGCTGACTACACGCGTGAGACGCAGGCGCGCTGCGCGTTCGTATCAACCAACTCCATATGCCAGGGGCAGCAGGTGGAACCGTTGTGGAAACCACTTTTTGAAGACAAGGTCAATATTAACTTCGCCCACAAGTCCTTCGTATGGAACTCCCAAGCCGCCGACGAAGCTCATGTGCACGTGGTCATTGTTGGTTTCTCCCGGGTTAATGGCACTAAAAAAGACTTATTCGATTGCAGTGGCAGCAAGAGCGAGGTAACACACATCAACGCATATCTTGCAGCCGCACCGGATGCTTTCGTTTCAAGGAGGGCAAAGCCAATTTGCGATGTCCCTGCAATGATGGCGGGTGGTAAGCCGACCGATGGTGGAAACCTTCTTCTCACGCAGGAGGAACGCGACGAGCTGCTGTGCCGCGAACCGGATGCCGCCCCATATATCAAGCCATTTTCAATGGGTGCCGAATACATCAACGGCATACCGCGCTACTGCATCTGGCTAGATGGCGTCGACCCGGCGGTACTGACAAAGCTCCCGCTGGTCCGCACCCGCGTCCAGGCCGTAAGGGAATTTCGATTTACATCAAAGAAGGCAGCAACACAGAAGAAAGCCGCAACCCCATGGCTCTTCGACGAGGTGCGTCCGCCCAAGGGTAAGAGTTACATCGCGGTTCCCAAGGTTTCTTCCGGTCGCCGAAAGTACGTCCCCATGGGCTTTGTGACCAACGAGATGATCCCAGGAGACATGCTTTTTTCGGTTTCGAATGCTGGTCTTTATGAATTCGGCATCCTAGAAAGCCAGTTCCACAACGCTTGGATGCGACAGGTCGCCGGCCGTTTAAAGAGTGATTATCGTTATACGAACACCATCGTCTATAACAACTTCGTCTGGCCTGATGCCTCGACCGAACAGCACGGATATATCGAGTCCTGCGCACAGGAGGTTCTAGACGCCCGCGCAGAGCACCCCGATGCGACCCTTGCGGACATGTACAATCCGGACAACGAATTCCTCTTTCCGGATCTTATGAAGGCGCATGCGGAGCTTGATGCGGCGGTTGAATCGGCATATGGCGTCGACTTCAATGGCGACGAAAACGGGATCGTTGCCCATCTGTTCAATCTCTATGCTGAAAAAGTCGGTGAGTAGCGTGAAGAGGAGTGCCGTAAAGCTGAAAGATGGGGCGGAGCTATCCGAGCCCGATTCTGTGAAAGAAGGTGTTGGGGGCCTAAAGGCCGAGGCCGATCGGCAGGAGGAGGAAGCCCAGAGATACGCCATTGCTTTCCTAAAAAAGGTGATGAGGCTGAAGGGCGTGGCGATCGAGCGCGACCATTTCCTCCGTTCTGAGTTCCGGAAGCGAGGCGTCTCGGAAGAGCGAGTGGAGCTCGCGATTTCAACGAGTCCGGCATCCGCCGGGATGGATTCCGGCCTTGTCGACTCCATCGCCATGGACGTTATTGATTTCGAGACGAAGAAATCGACCGTCCTTTCGTTCTCCGCGGGATTGCCCGGAGGACTCGCGATGCTCGGGACGATCCCGGCGGACGTGACGCAGTACTATGTCCACGCCTTTCGAATCATGCAGAAACTGGCGTATCTCTACGGCTGGCGGTCCTTCATCGACGATTGCGACGAGATGGACGATGAGACCTTGGCGGCCTTCGCCCTTCTCCTGGCCGTGATGTCCGGGGTGAGCGGTGCCAACTCCGCCTTGACGGCGTTTTCCAAAACGGTTCAGGCCAATGTGGCCAAGAAGGTCGCCAGCAAGGCGCTTATGCAGACAAGCTACTACCCGATCATCAAAAAGGTCCTTGCCGGGATCGGCGTCAAGATCACCAAAAGCAGTTTCGGCGACGCGGTGAGCAAAGTCGTTCCGGTCGTCGGCGGCTTCATCTCGGGCGGCCTCACGTTCGTTAGCCTCAAGGGCGGGTCCAGGAGACTTGCAGGGGAGCTCAGGTCATTGCCACAGGCGACAGGCCCCGCAACTGCGGAACGGTCGGGCCCCGTTGGGCTATAAGCCGATTCGGTAAACTAGAACAAAAAGAGGAGCCAGATATGGCAGTTAACTTGAAGACTGCGAAAGGCACGCATCGGGCGAGAGGGTGACGGATGAAGACTTATAACCTGGACACCATCCAGAAGGTTCCCCTGCGCGAGGTGTGGCCGCATGAGGCCCACGACTTCACCAAGTGGCTGGCCGAGGAGCAGAATCTCGCAACCCTCGGGATGGCGGTCGGAATCGAGCTCGAGCTCATAGAGACGGAGTCGTCGGTCGGCTCGTTCAACGTGGATATCTACGCGCAGGAGTCCGGTACGGGCCGCAAGGTGATCATCGAGAACCAGCTCGAGGACACCAACCACGACCACCTCGGCAAGGTGATCACGTATGCCGCCGGCAAGGGCGCCGAGGTCGTCATCTGGGTCGTGGCGCACGCCCGCGACGAGCACCGCCAGGCCATCGAGTGGCTCAACCAGCACACCGACAGCGACTTCGGGTTCTTCCTGGTCGAGGTCGAGCTCTGGAAGATCGGGGACTCCCTGCCCGCCCCGCGCTTCGGCGTGGTCGAGCAGCCGAACGAGTGGACCAAGACCGTGAAGCTCTCCGAGGGGCTCAGCGAGACCGAAAAGGTCAAGCTGGCGTACTGGACGGCCTACCGCGATGTGGCGGGCGGCCATCCGGAGTTCCTCAAGGAGTTCAGCCCGCAGAAGCCCAGCAAGGACCATTGGTCGACGCTTCGCCTGGGGGTCTCGGCATACCATCTCGCCCTGCTCATCGATACGCAAAAGGGCCGCACGGGCATCGAGCTGTACGTGGACGACGACAAGGAGATCGGGCACCGCGCCATCGCCAACAGCGGGGTCTTCGAGGATCACCTCGGGCTGACGGCGGTGACCTTCGATGCGAAAAAGGCCTCGGGGCTGCGCTTCTACAAGGCGGGCCACCCCATCAAGGGCCACCAGGACGCATGGCCGGGGTACATCGAGGAACAGCTCGGATGGGCCCTCGAGATGAAAAAAATAATCGCGGAGATTGAGCTCTAAAAAACGCCCCAGCAGTAAATTGCCGGGGCGTTTTCTATTGAATATCGGGGCCAGGTCTATCCTTGTGCGGTCGCTGTGGCGTCGTTATCCGTGATGCAATCGACAAGATTTCCGGCAAGGCGGTCAACTTGGCCTGCGGCGAATTCGATGACTCTCTCTGGGTCTTGGATATCGCCGCGTGAGGCGGCGACGAGCGTTGCCGCGAGCCCCCTCATCTCGTAGCTGATATCGAAGATCCGATTTTGTTCGAGCTCGGTCATGAAAATGCTCCTCAACGGTAGAAATATTGGTCTATAGTATCGAACATATGTTCGTACTATGGGGGTCGTATTGTTCAAGAAGCATTCGCTGGCCGGGACGTGTGGGATACCGGTAGAGGAGCGTCGTATCTATATCGACGTTGATACCAAGGGGTCCGTCAATTTCAACCATGGGCCGGCGGATTCCCGGGTGATCCACTGGCCCGACGGCCGGTCGTGGACAGTCGAGTCTATTTATGACAGGCGGGAATATGGTCGCGCGATCTTCGGCAACCTTTGTGTCGAGGTCGGCGTCTGCATCGCGAAACAGTGCAAAACCATCTGGTGGGAGGGCGGCAGATGGTTCGTGGCCAAGGGTTCCGGCATGGCGGCGGTTCATATATGAGCTCGGCGCAAGCGGTTTTTACAGGTGAATGCACCGTTCGCTCGGTGGGTCCCGACCATGACTGCCGCGCCCATAAGCAGTATGTCGATGTCATGGTGATGGTGACGAGCTCGGGCGAGGTTCGTCCGTTCGCGGTCGATTGGCCCGACGGCAGGCGGTTTCCAATCGACGAGATCCTGAAAGTCTCTCCTCCTGGCCCCGTGTTGAACGGAAGCAGTAATCGGCAGTATGCGGTCAGGTTCGGTCGATGGGAGACAATCCTGTACCTTGAGAGGGCGATCGGCCATGATCGCCTTGAATTGAGCCGCTGGTGGGTCTGGGCCTTCGATTCGGCGGAGATCAAGAACCCGGTTTGATAGCCTGCACCCGGTTCGCGTGTTGGGATCCTCGCTTTACCTTGAAGACGGTCATTTCCTTTTAGGTCCGCCGAAGGCGGGCCTTTTTGTTGCCGATAGGCGGCATACGCCGCCGTATGGCCACGGCTTCGCGGCCGGGTGGCACCTCCGCTACGCCGCGTCAAGGGGGCCCATGAGACCCCACACAAACCTCCGCTCCGCTCCGGTTGGTGGAGGTCGTCATGGACCTCCCTTGACCCGTCTTCGCTCCGGTGCGGCTTTGCAGGGAGCAAAGCCGACGACGACGCGCGGCGTCGCCATTCGGCTTTGCCTGTGTTTCGTCAAGAGGATTTGAGCAAAAAGATCATCGGAAATTGAGCAGCCTGAGCATCGGAAGCGCGCACGCTTTTTGAGCGGCTAGCCCTCCTGCATGAGGGCATGGCGGACGCGGTAGGACTCGCCGCGGAACTGGACGAGCCTCCCGTGGTGGACGATGCGGTCGATCACGGCGGCGGCCATCTGGTCGTCCCCGAACACCGACCCCCACCTGCTGAACTCCAGGTTCGTGGTGATTACCACCGACTGCCTCTCGTATGCGTCGGCGAAGACCTGGAAGAGCAGCCTCGCCCCGTCCGCGTCGAGCGGGAGAAACCCGAGCTCGTCGATGACGGGCAGGCGGGCCTTGCCGATGAGCGCGGCCTCCCGGTCGAGCCTCCCGTCGTCGCGGGCGCGCCTCAGGCGCATCACGAGCGAGGACGCCGTGAAGAAGCGCGCCTCGAGCCTCCTCTCGCACGCCAGCGCGCAGAGGGCCGACGCCATGTGCGTCTTGC